>JAIMBM010000109.1 GCA_023511475.1 Anaerolineae bacterium | reverse complement strand
TCCGGCGTAGCGATCGTCATGGTCGCTCCCTGGCGCTGTCTGGTTTCGTTGGGAGGCCGCGGGCCATCCCCGCCCCGGCCCCGGCCGAGACATGGCGAGTATATGCAAGGGGCCGTTGCCGGGCAAATGCACAGCCTGCGGAGCGGCGCGCGCCGGCGGAGACACCCTTAAGGAATTCTTGATTTCCGTATCTCGATGTAGTATAATGGCCCCGCGGACGGCATCTGCTTCACAGAGCAACAGAGCGCCCGAGCAAGGCCATCACCGGGGTCCGCCGTTCTGCTCGTGAGGCCACCGCCAAAGGACCACTGACAAAGAGAGGAGTCTTGAGCAATGATGCCAGCGTTGTCCCTCAATCGAGCTCCGATCTGCTTGCTCGCGGTCGCCCTCCTGTTGGGTAGCTTGGGGATGCAGGGTTGTACCCCGCCGGTGGCAAAGGCCACGCCGACGAGCGTGCCAGCGGCCCGCGTGTCGAGCACGCCCCAGACCGCCGGCACGGCCAAGCCCACTGCGACCTTGGTCGGGCCGAGACCCTCCGCCACCCTCAGGCCACTCCAGCCCACCACCAAGGCCTGCTCGGCCCTGCAGTGCCTGCCCATCGCTCTGAAGCAGGCCCAGGCCTGGCAGGCCGACGCGGTGCTGACGACGGTCATCGGCGGCAATACTGCCGTCGACGGTTCCCGGCTCGTCTGTGACGGCAAGGCCGAAACGTGGTCGTACAAGTTCGTCTCCATCAGCGCCGGGAAGGACCTCACGGTCTTTATCGAGCAGGGTGCCTTCAAGACGCAGATGGAGAGCGAGATCACGGACTATGCGGGCAAGCCGTTCCCCAAGGCTGACCTGGAGAAGATGTATGCCGGCCTGCTGCCCCTCAGCGCCTGGAAGGTCGACAGCACCCAGGCGGTCGAGACCACCAACGAGCTGTTCAGGGCCAAGTACAACGTGGAGCCCAGGATGATCGGCATGATCCTGTGGAACACCAAGTGGGCCGATTTGCTGAGCGGCAACGTCACGCCGTGGGTGCGCTGGGTGATTTCCTACGATCCCGAGCGGTATCCATTCCAGGCCACGGTCGATGCGGGCAGCGGTGAAGTGAAGGAGCGACCGTAGTCGTCCAAGGAGTGGCAGCCGGATGCCTGCCTCACCGGGCTCCAAGCCGGGAGCGAAACGGGCCTCGTGCCGGACCTGTCTTGATCGCGCTGCCAAGGGAAGCCGCCCCGACGGTAAGCAGGTGGCGGCAGGATAGCAAACGGTTTCGGGAGGGACAGATGAACAAGCTATTCGCATCGTGGGTGATGGTGGCCCTCTTGTGCTCTGGCCTCTTGAGCTGTGACCGGCCACCAAGCGCGGCCACCTCGGGCCGGGAGGGTCAAACGGCGGCAGAGGTGAAGGCTGCCAAGGTCAAGCAGGGTGACCGCCTCACCGCCGCCGAGGCTTACCAGTTTGTGCTGCCCAAGGTCAAGGAGTGGGACCCGAGAGCCACCATAGCCCTGTGCGAGGTACCGGTCAGGAGCAAGGCAGATGACCTGGACCTGGACGGCCGCTCCTCGGCCTGGACCTTTGTCTGCGCCTCGGCCGACCAGCAGTCCTACAAGAGGTTCGCAATCGACACGACGAAAGATACGCTGGAAGTGAAGGTCAGCAACAGCACACGGCCCGCGGTGGACGCCCTGGTCGACCCGGCAACCTGGAAGGTCGACAGCCCGCAGGCCCTGGAGATCGCGCAGGCCAACGGGCTGGCGAAATGGCTCGAGGAGCACCCCAAGTTCACGCTGGACGCCGGGGCAATCGACCTGCGCGCCAGCAAGGACATGGGCTCGTACTGGCGCATCTATGCCAGGGATGTCGGCCCGGCCTTGGTCTTTCGCATCTCTGCCGTGGACGGGAAGGTCCTGACCAGCGGCGAGCAGTAAAGCTTGCTCTGTGTTCCCTGCCCCTGGCCCAGCACGGGGTTGGGGCAGGCCCGCGCAAAGCCTTCGCCCGATGAGCGCCCTGTGACGTGCGGGAAAGGGAGCACATGCACCGGCGAGCCGCCCTTGCGCAGTAGCAGCCCGAGCCGGTCCGGGTTGGCAGCGGCGACCTCGTGCCGGCCTACCCGGGCGCCACGAAGGTTGCCGTCACCGACGCCGACAAGAAGCTGTTCGATGAGGAAAAGTTCCTGCCGCTGGCGAACCCCGAGTACCGCGCCTATGTCACGAAAGAGGAGGACCTCATCGTGATCGGCAACTTTTTCCAGGCGCAAATGAAGCTGCGCGGCTGGAGGAACGACAACGCGGTGTCGTACGCCAACAGCCCGTGGAAGCGGTCAATATGGGTCTCCGAGAGCCAGAGGGGCCTGGAGGTCCACATGCTCAAGCGTGCAGAGCAGGGGCAGAGCCGCATCCTGGTGCGCTGGGGCGTCCGCACACCATGAGCGCCCGAGCAGCCTGCCAGCGGCCGCGGCAGGGCCGGTGAGTCTCCGCTGTCGCTGGCAGGCAGTGAGCGCTGTGAAGGGGAGCACTCCATGGCCGCTCATCGCAGCAGACCATCGTCTCTGTCTCTCGTTGCCGTCGCGCTTGCCACGTGCCTGTTGGGCGGCTGCCAGCCGGTGACGCCGGCGCCCACACCTACAGCGGCCTCCAACGGGGCCACGGCGACCACGGCGCCCTCAGCGGTCACGGCGACGCCAACCGCGGCCCCAGCCCAGCCCACCACAACCCCGACGCTCGCGGCCACTGCGCCGCCGGCGCAGCCCACAGCGGCGCTGCCGGGGGCACGCAAAGACGTCTCGGTGAGCGCCGCCGATCTGAGCTATGAGGGCAAGGGCTCCCAGAATCTGGCCTTGCCGACCATCGGCACTCCGCTCAAGGCCCGCATCCACAACAACAGCGACCCCGGCGTGTCTGTGGGCGTGCGGGTGCGCTTCCTGGTCGACGGCAAGACGGTCGACGAGCGCCCGTGCTTCCTCGCCCCCGGCGAGGCGAAGGTGGTGGGCACTACCTACATCGCCCCACCCTGGCCCTTTGCCCACGTGGAAGGGGGAGAGGACCTGTTCTGGCCCCTCTCCTGGCAGGTCATCGTCGACCCTGAGAACCGGGTGCCCGAGAGCGACGAGACCAACAACAGCGCGACGAGCACGCTCAAGCTGGCCTGCGGCCAGTTCGTCCAGCGAGACAAGCAGGATGCCGACCAGCAGCCGGTCGCCGGCGAGATCGCTCCCATGCGAGAGGGCATCAGCTTTGAGGGCCTCCACGACGGGCAGGCCATGTACCAGGGCTCCGGGTTCGGCGTCAGCTACGCGCTCCGCCGCTTCGCCGGCAGCCGCGCCGACGCCAACGTGCGCACGTACATCTACATCGGCGGCGAGCTGGCCCAAGAGTGCCGGCATCGCTGCCCGCAAAGCGGCTTCTGCTATGCCGGTTACAACGCCTCCTACGTGCGCCGCTCGCCGGTGACCGTGCGCCTCGTGTTCGATGCCGAGAACGACGTGCTGGAGCCCGACGAGCACAACAACGAGCTCACCGTGACCATACCGGTGCTCGGGCACGATGCGGCGGTTGGCGCGGCCGACCTGCGTTGGTCGCCCAGCCCTGTTTCGGCCGGGCGCAAGCTCACCCTGCAGGCCACCGTGCACAACACCACCGGCGTGCCCTGGGTCTCGCGCGGCGAAGGCTGGGTCGAGCCGGCCATGCGCGTGCGCTTCCTGGTCGATGGCCAGATCGTCGACGAGCAGTACTGCGACTCGACCCACCTTCTGCACACCTACACGGCCGACTATGACATCCCCGCCGGGCGGACGGCGCCCCTCGACTATAAGGTGGTGCTCGACCCTGACAACCTGGTAGAAGAGGAGAACGAGGGCAACAACGAGGCGAGCGCGCAGATCACGGTGGGCGCGGTGCCGGGCGAGAGCGGGATTGTTTTCTCCATCGCGCCCGGCGATATGGGCTTTGCTCCGCAGCCGGCGGTGCCCGGCGGCCAGGTCACACTTTGGGCGGCGCCGCGCAACGACTCCTCCGCCCTGCTGCCGCCGGGGAAGGCACTGCGCGTCGCGTTCAAGGTGGATGGGCAGGTTGTCGGCACCGAGACCATCGCCCGCTCGAGTTTTTTGCCCCAGCAATGCACGCTGGTGCAGACGCAGTGGCGCATCCCCGAGGGCCAGGTCAATGACCCGGTCTTCGAGGTGGTGTTGGACCCCGACGGCGCATTGGGCGAGGCCAGCCCGGCCAACAACCGCGCCCAGATCGGGCTGCCGCTGCCCCGGCCCGATCTCACCGTGCAGGAGAGTGGCCTCGCCGCACTGCCCGACCCGCCGCACTTTGGCGAGCCCGTCCGGCTCAGGGCGGTGGTGCACAACAACGGCCTGCGCGACGCGGCCAACTGCCTGGTGCGCTTTGCGGTCGACGGCCGGACCGTCGGCGAGCAGATGGTGAATCTGCCGGCGCTGGGCATGGCCACTGCCGAGGTTCAATGGACGGCGCCGGCGAGCACCGTGGAGGCGCAGCCGCCGGTGCCCCTCACGGGCCACAGCGGCTGGCTGCCCCTGCCCTCGGCACCGAGGCAGGCGTTCAATCTGGTGGTCACCGTGGACCCCGCCGGCGCCATCGCCGAGGCCGACGAGAGCAACAACCGTGCGGAGAGCACGGTGACGGTGGTGCTGCCGCCCAACAACCGCCTGGTGCGCGCTGAGGTGCGCGACGACACGCTCGGAGACCTCCCGGCGCCGCC
This sequence comes from Anaerolineae bacterium, assembly GCA_023511475.1. GTDB lineage: Bacteria > Chloroflexota > Anaerolineae > SpSt-313 > SpSt-313 > SpSt-313. The sequence goes on along the minus strand of JAIMBM010000109.1, from coordinate 3,576 downwards.
GATGGCGGGCGTGGAGGTCACGCTGCAGGCGGGCGCGGCCCAGGCCACGGCGCGGACCGATGCGGAGGGGCGGGTCACCTTCGAGGGCGTGCCCGTGGGCAGCTTTACCGTGCGCGCCGCGACCGCGGGCTACCGCTCCGCGCAGACCTCGGGCACTCTGACCGCCAACACCTGGACCTACGACGCCGACACGCTCTATCTGAACAACCGCGGCCAGGTGAGCGGCACCGTGACGGCGACGCCGGGTGGGGCGCGGTTGGGCGGCGTGCTTGTCGGGACGGCCGGCTACTCGACGCTATCGACCCAGGAGGGCGCCGCCAAGGGCCGCTACACCCTCTCGCTGCCACCCGGCCAGTACAGCCTCCACTTCGAGGCCGATGGCTACACCGCCCAGGCGCAGCAGGTCACGGTGGCGCCGCTGGGCGAGGTGACACTGAACGTCCAGCTCGAGCGCACCACTCTCGCCACCGTCCGCGGCACTGTGCGCGATCAATCGGGCAACCCCGTGGCCGGCGCACAGGTTACCCCTTCGCTGCTCAACGTCCCCGGCAACCCAACGCAGCCAGCTGCAGTGACCGACAGCGCGGGCCAGTACAGCCTGCAGGTCAACACGGGCGACAAGATGCGGCAGTGGTTCAACTTCCGCGCCACCAAGCAGGGCCTGCCGAGCGGCGAGGCTATGGCAGAGGTCGTGCCCGGCCGCGAGCACACCGTCGACATCGACATGCTGCCGGTGGCCGCCGGGTTCAACGGCACGCGCACGCTGAGCACCGACGTCAACCCTTGGACGATCCTGGCCAGCATGCCTGGCACCTGGTGGAACCCGGAGTATAACGTCGAGGTCGTCTTTGGCCGCTTCCGGCTCGACGCCGCGGTGCACATGGAAGGCACCACGGTCACCGGCATCGACCTTGTCACCGCGCCCGACTACTGGTACTACCACAGCGTCTCCACCAAGTGGAACCCGAAGGACGTGCTGGCCGCCGCCGAGGAGGATATCGAAGAGGACTCTGTCAAGTTCATCATCGCGCTCATACCCGACGTGCCCATTGCCGGGGCCGGCCACAGCAGCAATGTGACCCGTGTCACCGTGCACCGCGTTGCCGTCGTCTCGCGTGGGAGCGAGGTCTGGGCAGCCACGCCGGAGGCCGGCGACAGCGCAAGCCTCACGCCCGGCGTGGACGTCGACTGGAGCGACTGCCGCATCAAGTTCTACCTGCAGGTCGACCCCACCGGGTCACTGGGCGATAGCGATGGCTTTGAGCCGGCGAACCCGCTGGCCGGCGTCCACAAGGACAAGGTGCTCATCGTCTGGAACCCACGCACGCTCAAAATCACCACGCTCGGCCACTACCTGCGCCGCTGGAACGACAGCACCGACCGCTTCGAGTACACGGATATGCCGTGAGTGCCATATACGCCCGCGGGAGCCATACTCAAGGTGACCGGCCGCCAGCGGCCCGTTGCGTCGACTGCGTGCTACGTACCGCGCAGGGAGTCGATCCTTACGCAGTACGCAGCACGTAGTAGCGGAGGTCACAAGTGGGAGTGCATCTGCACCCACGCATCGCGAGCATGGGGCCGCGGCTGATCGCCGCGGCCCTCCTGGCCGCCGTCGTCTCCGGCTGTTGCTGCGAGCGGTTGGCGGGCAGGGTGCGGCCGCGGGCGACCCTGGCGCTCGTGGAGCCCACGGCCTATACCGAGCCGGCGGCGCTCAGGGCGCTGGGCGAGCGCCTGATCTTCACTTCCGGTCGCGAGGGCAGCGAGCGCATCTACTCGATGAGCACGAGCGGCCAGGGCCTCACCGGCCTGGGCTACAAGAGGGGCACCGACTGCTCCCCCGCCCCCTCGCCCGATGGCCTGCGCATCGCCTTTGCCTCGACGCGCGACGGCAACTCGGAGATCTATGCCATGGACGCCGGCGGCTCTGGCGTCACCCGCCTGACGGATCACCCCGGCTACGACGGCCAGCCGGCCTGGTCGCCCGACGGCGCGCGCCTCGCCTTTACGAGCGACCGCGCCGGCAACCGCGAGCTCTATGTGATCAACGCCGACGGCACCGCCGATACGCGCCTCACCCAGCATCCGGCCGAGGACGGCGAGCCTGCCTGGTCGCCCGATGGCACACGCATCGCCTTCGCGTCGAAACGCGACGGCCACTGGGAGATCTACCTGATGAACGCCGACGGCTCGGGCACGACGCGCCTGACCACGGGCCCGGCCGACAACCGCAGCCCGGCCTGGTCGCCCGATGGCCAGCGTATCGCCTTTGTCTCCAGGCGCGACGGCAACGACGAGATCTATGTCATGAGCGCCGATGGGTCGAACCCCGTCCGCCTGACGGCCAACCGTTGCGCCGATGACCACCCCGCCTGGTCCTGCGATGGTCGCTGGCTTGCCTTCAGCTCCAATCGCGACGGCGACCCCGAGGTCTACGCGATGGCGAGCGACGGCTCGGGCCTCGTGCGCCTCACCCACAGCCCCGGCGCCGACGGTGAGCCTGCGTGGTCGCCCACCCCCATCGCCCTGACCGGGCGCCTCGCCTTCTCCTCGGACCGCGACGGCAACAACGAGATCTATGCCGTGAACGCCGACGGGACGGACCTGGCCCGCCTAACTAACAACCCGGCCGACGACGTCGAGCCCGCCTGGTCGCCCGATGGCCGGCGCATTGCCTTCGCCTCGAACCGCGATGGCGACTATGAGCTCTACGCCATGAGCGCCGACGGACTCGATGTGACCCGCCTGACCCGTGCCGCGGGCAACGACCGCTGGCCGGCCTGGTCGCCCGATGGGCAGCGTATCGCCTTTGTCTCGGACCGTGACGGCGCAGAGGCAGTCTATGTCATGAACGCCGACGGTTCTGAGGTCGCCCGACTGGCCGAGGGCGCCCGCGAGCCGACCTGGTCGCCCGACGGGCGGCGCATCGCCTGCAACGCCGGCAGCGTGATCGTGGTCGTCGGCGCCGACGGCTCCGAGCGGGTCGACCTGACAAGGCAGCCCGAATCGGCGCGCCACCCAGCCTGGTCGCCCGACGGCACGCGCCTCGCCTACACGTGGCAGAGGCCGCTCACCATGTGGTCGCGGCCGGCGGTCAGCCTGGCCGTGATGGACGCCGATGGCGCCGAACGCCGGCTCCTGGCCAGGGCCAGTGAGGGCACATCGCTGGCCTGGTCGCCCGACGGCACGCGTCTCGCTTACACCGCCGAGGTCGCAGGCAATTGGGAGATCTTGCTCTGCGGCGTCGACGGCCCGGGCCTGATCCGGCTTACCCACACCTACGCCAGCGAGGGCCGGCCTTCCTGGTGCCCCGTTCTGCCGGCAACGCCTGGGGCCACGCCCGTGCCCACGCGGCCACCACTGCCCACGCCGACGCGGCCACCGGCGACAGGACGCATCGCCTTCAGCTCCAACCGCGACGGCAACTGGGAGGTCTACGCCATGGACGACAACGGCGCCGGTCTGGCACGCCTCACCACGAGCCCTGCCGACGATCGGCAACCGGCCGTCTCGCCTGACGGCACACGGATCGCCTTCGTCTCGACCCGTGATGGGAATGAAGAGCTCTATCTGATG
>JAIMBM010000108.1 GCA_023511475.1 Anaerolineae bacterium | reverse complement strand
CCTGCACGGCGAGGCGACCCGGGTCTGTGCGGAGGCACCGGTGCCGGTCGTCGAGGCGCGGTACCGGACCCTCGCGCCCGGTGGCGCGGCCAACACGGCAGCCAACGTGGCCAGTCTGGGCGGGCAGGTGTGTTTCCTCTCTGTCGTCGGGTCTGACGACGCATCAAAGGTCCTCCGACACGAGCTGCGGGCGCGGGGGGTCGACGACTCGTACCTGCTGGTCGATAGCGATCGGTCCACGGTGCACAAGGTGCGGATACTGGCCAACGGCCAGTACCTGGTGCGGTATGACGAAGGCGACTCGCGCCCGCTCTCGCGGGACACGCGTCGCCGGTTTCTGGATCGGTTCCGCGAGCTGTTCGCAGAGCACGACACGGTTGTGGTCTCGGACTATCACTCCGGCATCGTCAGCCCCGCCCTGATCGAGACTCTCACAGAGCTGAACAGTCGCAGTGCCAAGCGTGTCCTGCTCGACTCGAAGAGGCCGCTTGCCTTCCGGCACTGCCCCCTGAGCGTGGTCAAGCCGAACCATATCGAGGCCGCGGCCAGCCTCGGCTGGCGCAGGGAGCGTGCTGACAATCACCTCCAAGAGCTGGGTGCGCAGCTCATGCGCCGCCTTCTGACGGAGTGGATCATCATCACTCTGGGCGAGGAGGGCTCGGCGGTCTTTGGTCGGGACGGGTCCTACTACCGCGTGCTGCCGCGGCGGGTGCCCAATGCCCAGCCGGTCGGCGCCGGCGACACCTACATCGCCGCCCTCAGCCTTGCCCTCGATGCCGGTAGCGACATCCACATCGCCGCCGAGATTGCCGCGGAGGCCGCGGCGGTCTCGGCGAGCCGCGCCGGGACGGCTTGCGTCCTCCAGCAGGAGCTGCTGCAGAAGCTCAGCCAGCGGGGAGACCCCCTGGCGGAGGCCACGGACCTGCAGGAGCTGGTTCAGCGCTATCGGCGCGAGGGGAAGCGTATCGTCTTCACCAATGGTTGCTTCGACATCCTGCACAGTGGCCACGTCACCTTCCTGCAACAGGCGCGTGCTCTGGGGGATGTGCTGATCGTGGGTGTGAACTCGGATGCGAGCGTGCGGCGCCTGAAGGGTCCGACGCGCCCCATCAACAGTCAGGCGGACCGCGTGGCGGTCCTTGCAGCGCTGGAGGCCGTGGACCACGTCGTGCTCTTTGAGGAGGACACACCGGAGCGCCTGATCAGCAAGCTGCGCCCTGACGTGCACGTCAAGGGCGGCGACTATACCGTCGAATCCCTTCCTGAGGCCAGGATCGTGCATTCGTACGGCGGGCGCGTGGTGATCCTGCCGCTGGTCGAGGGCAAATCGACGACGGCAATCGTGCGCAAGATTGCACGGCTCTCGCGGTCTGTGCCGGTCCCAACTGCGGAGCGGGCGCAGGGGGAGGTTGCCCCGGTGGAGGCACTGCCGCTCAGCTCGAGTGCCCAGGTCTGCTGAGGGGTGGCCATGCGAATTGCGGGCTGGCTGCAGCGGAAGCAGGCTTACCTGGACTCCTGGGCCGACGCTCGCCGGATCCTCCTCGTGCGCCTGGACAGCCTCGGCGACGTTCTCCTCATGACGCCGGCCTTCCACGCTATCAAGGAGACCCGGCCGGCTGCATGCCTGACCCTGTTGACCAGCCCCGTGGGCGCGCAGATTCGCGGGCTCAATCCGGACCTGGACGAGGTGCTGGCCTACGCCTCGCCGCTCACCGACCCCTGGCTGGAGGCGCCGCACGATCCAGAGCGGGAGATGCGGCTTGTTCAGACGCTCCGCAAGCGCAGCTTTGACGGGGCCATCATCTTCACCAGCTATCACCAGAGCCCGCTCCCGGCAGCGCTGCTCTGCTACCTGGCGGGCATTCCGCTCCGGCTGGGCGCGACCGATGACGGCGCCGGTTCGCTCCTCACGACGCGCCATCACTGGCCGCCGGGGCTGCACCATGAAGTCGAGCGTGCGCTGAACCTGGTGGAAGCAGTCGGGTTCCGCACGCAGAACCCCGAGATGGTCCTGCGGGTGCCTGATCCCGTTCGGCGGAAGGTGGTGCGACGGCTGGCAATGGAGGGATACGACCCGCGCCGCCCGCTGGTGCTGCTGCACCCCGGCTGTGCCATGCCGGCGCGCACCTATGACTGGCAGCGCTTCGTAGCGGTAGCCGACCTCCTGGTTGAGCGCCTTGGGGCGCACGTCGTCCTGACGGGCTCGGCCGATGAGGTGCCGCTCGCAGCCAGGATTCTCGGCCACATGAGGAACCCCGCAGTGAGCTGGGCCGGCTCGAGTGGCCTGGCCGAGCTTGCCGCGCTGGCGGAGGCCGCCGACCTGGTGGTGACGAACAACACCGGACCGGCACACGTGGCGGCAGCGGTCAAGACGCCCGTCGTCGTCCTGTTTGCTGCGACCAACCCGCCGGAGCAATGGGGGCCGTGGCGTGTCGCCCATCGCTTGCTGACCAGGCCGGTCGACTGCCGGCTGTGCTACCAGCGCATCTGCCCTCGCGACCATGCCTGCCTGGACATCCCTCCCGAGGAGGTGCTGGAGGCGGCGGCAAGCCTTCTGGCAGAGACCCGGGTCGGCCAGGTCACCGGGCGCGATGGCAGGATGGCCGGACCCGTGGCCCGCGCGGGGAGAGTGGTAAGCCTGTCATGACCAGGATTCTGTTCGTGGAGCTGCTCGGTGGCGTCGGTGACCTGGTCATCGCGCTGCCAGCGATCCATGCGCTGGCCCTGTCGCACCCGCAGGCCGAGGTCTCGGTGCTCACCTTTGAGCCGGGGGCGGACCTCGTCCGGGCGGACCCGCTGATCCACCGTGTCTACACTGCGGAGCGAGGGGATCGCAGTGACCCGGAGCGGCCGCGGCGAGCCCTGAAGCGGCTGCTGGAATCCGATAGATTTGACGTAATCGTGGCCGATGCGACGTATGCGGAGATGGGCAGACTCATCGAGGCTACCGGGGCGCGCGCAGTCACCAATCTCTGGCGCAAGCCCCCGCCCGATCAGCTGATCGAGGAGCGCTTCCTGCAGATTCTGAGCGAGGAGGGGCTGGTCGAGCCCTGGACACTGGGGGTGAGGGCGCGTCTGGCGGTTGAGGCGGGAGACCGCCTGTGGGCCGCAGCGAACCTGCCCGGGGGCCGGTGGGCGCTCCTGCACCCGCACGCGGGCATGCCTATCAAGGTATGGCCGCCGGAGCGCTTTGTGGCCCTCGGACGGGCGCTTCAGGCGCGGCATGGGCTCGGGGTCGTCGTGCCGGAGGGTGTCGGCGCGGAAGGCGAGGTCGCCCGAAAGATCGTGTCCGAGCTTGCGCCGGCGTCCTTTCTCCTTCCGTCTGGGTCGCTGCGGCAGTTCGCAGCCGCTGCAGCGTATGCCGATGTGGTCGTCGGCGCCGATTCGGGGCCGGTGCGGGTTGCGGCGGCGACTGGCGTGCTGACGATCACCCTGTTCGGACCAAGCTGGCATGGCCGCTACGGTCACAGGCCTCCGCACGTGAACCTGCAGGGCTACCCCGAGTGCCCGGTGCGCGTCAAGGAGGACTTTACCCGGCAGCCGTGCTGGTACACAGGCCGCTGCCCCTTGGGGTGGTGGCGGACCTGCTTGGAGGCCATTCGCGTGCAGGATGTGCTCGAGGCGGCGGATTCCCTGCTGGCCATGACGGCCTGGTGGGGCAAGCCTCTGGCGGCGCGAATGCCCTAGCGCGAGGAAGGCAGAGATGTCGGAGCTAATCGAGGGATGGCGGTCCGTGCATCGCGTCCTGGCGATGCGCCTTGACAACATCGGCGACGTCGTCATGACCGGACCCGCCTTGCGCGCGATCAAAGAGACGCTGCCGGACGTGCAACTCACCCTCCTCGTCAGCCATGGCGCGCGGGAGGCTGCGACGCTGCTCCCCTGGATCGATCAGGCCCTGGCCTGGCGCGTCCTCTGGCAGGATATGGGTGATCTGCCGTTCGACCCCTCCCGTGAGTTTGCTCTGATACAGACCCTGCAGGCGCTGCGCTTTGACGCAGCCATCATCTTCACCAGCTTTTCCCAGAGCCCGGACGCGGCAGCGTATGCCTGTTACCTGGCAGGCATCCCGCTGCGGTTGGGCGAGCCGAAGGCCTTTGGCGGGGCGGTCCTGAGCCATGTGCCGGAGGCCGCGACCGGGTTTGCCGCGCACCAGGTCGAGCGGAACCTGCGCCTTGTGGAGAGTGTGGGCTTTCGCACCTCCGACCGATCGCTGCGGATTCGCGTACCCGCTGAGGCGCGGCTGCATGCCCAGGCGCTCCTGGCCAAGGGAGGCATACCACCTGGCGCTCCCTATATCCTGCTATGTCCATGGACAAGCTGCCCGGCGCGCACGTACACCCGCTTCGCAGAGGTCGCCCGGCTCGTGCACCGCCGGTCGGGGCTGCCGCTCGTGGTCGTCGGCGTGCAGCGGCACAGTGAGGTGGCAGAGTCGCTGGCTGTGGAGATCGGCGGCGGGGTAGTCAGCCTTGTTGGTCAGACCTCGGTTGGCGACCTGGCGGCGCTCGTCGAGGGTGCGCGGCTGGTGCTGACGAACAACAGCGCGCCGATGCACCTCGCCGATGCCACACGCACGCCGCAGGTGGTGCTCTTTGCCGGGACCGAGCTGGAGGAGCAGTGGGCGCCGCGAAGCGGACCGGCCCGCCTCCTGCGCCGGCCTACCGACTGCCACCCCTGCTATCGTCTCACCTGCACCCGAGGCCTGGCCTGCCTGGACCTGCCGCCCACGGAGGTCGCCGCGGCCGCCATGGAGCTCCTGGAGGCCGAAGGGCTCCGCACACCGCTGGAACCGGGGGAAGTGCAAGAGTGGTAAGGCGCATCGCTGTGCTGCGGGCACTCTTCCTGGGCGATTTCCTCTGCGCCGAGCCGGCACTGCGCGCCCTCAAGGCGCGCTTTCCGCTGGCAGAGCTGACCTTCATCGGGCTGCCCTGGATCGAGCCGCTCCTTCGCCGATACGCCTGTGTGGACCATTTCCTCCCCTTTCCGGGCTGTGAGGGGATCGAGGAAGCACCCTATGACCCGGCAGCCACCGAGGCCTTTCTGGCGAGGGCGCGCGACATGCGCTTTGACCTGGCTATCCAGATGCATGGCAGCGGGCCCGCGAGCAACGCCTTTGTGGCTAGGCTGGGGGCTCCGGTGAGCCTCGGCTACACACCGCGCGGGCAACCGGGCCCGCTTACCAAGAGCGTGCCGTATCCAGGCGATGCGGTGCACGAGGTGCGCAAGTGGCTGGGGCTGGTCGCTCACGTCGGGGCGACGGGCGCTGCGCGCCCTCAGCTGCCGGTGACGGCGGAAGAGGAGCAAGAGGCCGAAAGGCTGCTCCGGCCCCTCGACCGGCGCCGACCCGTGGTTGCGATCCACCCTGGCGCCCGCGACCCGAGGCGCCGCTGGCCGACGGAGCGCTTTGCCGCCCTGGCCGATCGACTCTGGGAGGCCTATGGCTGCCAGGCTGTTCTCACGGGGACGCCTGAAGATGCCTCGCTCAACGGGGCCGTATCCGGAGCCTGCCGCGCGCCGATCCTCGACCTGACAGGCAAGACCGAGATCGGCTGCCTGGCAGCCTTGCTGGACCGGGTGGACCTGCTCGTGACCAACGACACCGGCCCCTCCCACGTCGCCTGGGCGCGCCGCGTGCCGTCAGTCATCCTGTTCGGCCCGACGGATCCGGCGCGCTGGGCGCCCCTGGATGGCGAGCTGCACCGACCGGTGGTAAGCCCGCAGCGTGACCTTCAGCAGTTGGACCTGCCTCGGGTGTGGGCGGCCGTGTCGGAGATGCTTGCTCGATTCCATCGGCAGCGAGGTGAGGCGTGAGGGTAGCCTTCCTGCCGGGCACTTTTCGTCCGGACCGCTGCGGCGTCTCTCACTATACTGAGAGGCTGATGGGGGAGCTGGCGAGGCGCGGCGTGGAGTGTCTGGTGCTGACGACCCATGGTGCAGCCCGGCACCACGGCCGGCCGGATGTCCTCGGCGTCACGCCCGACTGGGGCCGGGCCCTGCTCGCGGCCCTTCCCGCCGAGCTCGTCCGCCTCAGGCCGGATGTGCTGCACATCCAACACGCGGCGGGGAGCTTTGGATACCGGCGGCCGGTGCTCTGGCTCCCGACCGTGCTACGCGCCGCGGTACCCAGGCTGCGGGTGGCGGTGACGGCGCACGAGTATGGCTGGTGGGAATGGCACCCCCGGCTCCTGGAGTGGGCCTGGGGCCGTCTGGGGCCGTGGGGCGAGGCGAGGGCGCTCTGGGACCGGGAGGATGGCACCCTGCTCACCGGCGCTGACGTGGTGATTGCGACACACAAGGCGGCCCTACAGGCGCTGCTTGACCGTCTTCCGCGGCTTGCACCGCGGATCGAGCACGTCCCGATCGGAGCGAACATCGCCGAGGTTGCGGTCGACCGCGGAGCGGCCCGCGCAGCCTTGCGGCAGCAGTACGGTTGGCAGGCGGACTCGTTCGTGTTCGCCTACTTTGGCTTCCTGCACCCCGTCAAGGGCCTCGAGGTGCTCCTGCAGGCCTTCCAGTGGCTTCTGGCGGTGCGGCCGTGGGCACGGCTGATCCTCGCCGGCGGGTGTCAGAGCCTGGCGCTGGATGGCGAGGCCGGCATGAACTATGAGGCCGGGCTGCGCGAGCGCATCGCGCGGGCGGACCTCGAGCAGGCGGTGAGGCTCACCGGGTACCTCTCTGATGAGGCGGTCTCGGCGCACCTCGCAGGGGCCGATGCCGGAGTGCTCCCGTTCACAGGTGGCGTCACACTCAAGAGCGGGTCGCTCCTCGCCATGTGGACGCACGGCCTGCCCGTAGTGGCGACCGAGCCGCCGGCCGTGGAACCGCCGCTCCGGCAGGCTTCCATCCTCGTACCCCGCCGCGACCCGGATGCCCTTGCGGAGGCGCTGCTGAGGGTGATCGACGACCCCGGCCTGCGGAGCGATCTGGCTGCCAAAGCGCGGGCCGCGACCGCCGGGTTCCGCTGGCCCGCCATCGCGGAGCGGCACCTGCGGATATACGAGCGGCTGATCGGCGCGGGGTACCGGAGGTGTGCATGGACAGTCGGCGCCTGAACATCCTGACCTGGCATGTGCACGGCTCTTATCTCAACAACCTCTGTCAGACGGAGCACAACTGGTACGTGCCGGTCAGGCCGGGCGGTCCGCCGGGATATGGGGGCCGGGGCCACACCTTCGACTGGCCGGACTGGGTCATCGAGGTCCCGGCAGAGGAGGTGCGGCGGCTCGACCTGGACCTCATTATCTTCCAGAGCATTGCCAACTATACGGAGGACCAGTACGAGATACTCAGCCCCGAGCAACGCCGGCTGCCGCGCATCTACCTGGAGCACAACGTGCCGCGGCCGCATGCCGTCTCCAGCCTGCACCCGGTCGATGACCCGGAGGTCCTGATCGTGCACGTCACGCACTATAACCGGCTGATGTGGAACTGTGGGCGCACGCCGACGACAGTGATCGAGCACGGCGTAAAGGTGCCTGCCGGCGTCCGCTACACCGGGGAGCTGGAGCGCGGCGTCGTGGTCGTCAACGGCCTGCAGAGCCGGCCGCGAATCTCGGGGTACGACGCGGTCCTCCGGGTTCGGGAGCGGGTGCCGCTCGACCTGATCGGCATGGGAACCGAGGAGCTGGGCGGGCTGGGTGAGGTCGCCCACAGGGCCCTGCACGCCGTTGAGGCACGGTATCGGTTCTTCTGGCATCCCATTCGCTACACGAGCCTGGGCCTCGCTCTGCTGGAGGCGATGATGGTCGGGTTGCCGGTGCTCTGCTTCTCCGTCACCGAGCATCCGCGGGTGATCCGGGACGGGGTGACGGGCTTTATCTCCAACGATGTGGAGGAGCTTGTGGACAGGATGCACCTTCTCCTGCGCGATCCCGGCCTGGCCGCCCGCCGTCAGCAAGTGCGCGAACAGCTTGCCCGCGGCGAGCTCGAGAACGAGATTGTCGAAATCGAGATCGAGGATAGCGCGCCGAATATGCTCGATATGCTTGGCGGGCAATCGGGCGAACAGATGGGCATCAACATGCAGGAAATGCTCGGCAGCCTGATGCCGAAAAAGATGAAGAAGCGCAAGCTCCACGTCAAGGAAGCGCGCAAAGTGCTCACGCAGGAAGAAGCGCAGAAGCTACTCGATATGGACGAAGTCATTCAGGAGGCCGTGACGCGCGCCGAGCAGTCCGGCATCATTTTCATCGACGAGATCGACAAAATCGCCAGCGCCGGCCGCGGCGCCGGTCCCGACGTGTCGAGAGAAGGGGTGCAGCGCGACATTTTGCCGATCGTGGAAGGCT
>JAIMBM010000107.1 GCA_023511475.1 Anaerolineae bacterium | reverse complement strand
GCGCTGGAACTGGCAGGCGTACCTCGACACGCTCAAGGCGCTGACGACCATCAGTCCTGATGGGAGCAGTGGAGTGTGGGGCACGACGACGCGGCTGACCTGGCAGGCCATCTGGAGCAACGGCGGGAACTTGATGGACCCGAATTTCCGCGAATGCACCCTTGACCGGCCAGAAGTCTATGAAGCGATCCAGTTTATCGCTGACCTGGCGCTGCGGCACCGGGTGATGCCGACACCGCAGGAACTTGCCGGCAAGAATACGACGACCATGTGGGCGAACGGGGAGATCGCCATCCACAGCGTGCACGCCGGACAGTTCACCTCCATGCGCGAGCTCATCAAGGGCTTCGAATGGGATATCGTGCCGGATCCGGCCGGGCCCAGGGGCCGGGTCGGTGGCACGGGTGGCTTCGGGGCGTGCATCGCTGCACCGACCAGGCTGGTGGAGGAAGCATGGGGCTGGGTAAAGCACTGGGTCAGCCCGGAAGTCCAGCTGATGAACATCGAGAAGCAGCTCACCATCAACGCGTCACGGCGTTCCATCGCCGCCCAGTACGTCGACGTGGCCCGGCGGCTCTCCGGCGGCCAGCCGGTCCAGCCGGGTCGCCAGCTTCGCCGTGTCGACCGAGTGGACCTCGTCAAAGAGCTGAAGGGCACGTGCCGCCTTGCGGCTCTGCAGGTGCCCGACCAGATACCACGAGACATCGCGGGCGAACTCGCGCCCCAGCAGGGCGCCCACGGCCGGGATCTTGGCCTCTGCCTCCTCGACGCGGTTTTCTCCGAACTGCCGGATTCCCAGGCGGGCGAGGGCTGCGACACGCTCCGCCGGGACGGTCTTGCTGACCGCAACGATCTCTACCTCGGCGGGGTCGCGACCCGCGCGACGGGCGGCTGCAGCCACCCTCGCCTGTACGGCTTCGAGCCTGCTCTGCAGCTGCTGTTCCATGTCCATGCCTGGCCCCTGCAAGGAAAGCCATCAGCCTGCCAGACCGATCAGCGCCGGCTGCCGGCCCGTCCGGCCGCCCTCTGCCCGGTGCGAGAAGAACTCGCCGGTGTGACAGGCCGTGCACAGGCCTGCGATCTCGATCTCCTGCAGGCCCGCCTCTTCGAGAGCGAGCGCATTGGCACGGGGCAGGTCGACGACCGGCCCTGCACCGTTTGTCGCGACGGCCTGCTCGCCAAAGCGACGCGCAAAGGCGTCGCGGAGGTCAGCCCCTACCTGATAGCAGCACGGCCCTATGGCGGGCCCGATCCCGGCCCAGAGCCGCTCCGGACGGCTGCCAAAGTGCTCCTGCATGGCCGACACGGCCCGTGCGGCAATTCCCTCGAGCGTCCCGCGCCAGCCGGCGTGGGCGAGGCCCAGGGCGGCGTGCTCGGCGTCGTAGAGCAGGATGGGGACACAGTCGGCGAAGCGCAGGACGAGAACGATGCCGCGCGCGTCGGTGACGAGCCCATCGGTCGCGGGGATGACCCGCCCGGCGTCCCGCCGGTCCACGCGGGCGACCGTGCTGCTATGCACCTGGAAGGCCGTCACCACCTGCCCGACCTGAAAGCCAAGGGTCGCGACGCATCGGCGCGAGTTCTCGGCGACGCTTGCCCGGTCATCCCCGACGCTGCTGCCGACGTTCAGGCTGGCGTAGGGGGGCTGACTCACGCCGCCGAGGCGGGTGAACAGGCCGTGGCGCAGCTCTGGGACGGCACGCAGCGCTGCGAACTGGTAGTAGGTGAGGCCGGATTCCTCGATGCGCAGGAGGGTCATGGACGCTCAGCTCTCGATTGCGAACCCATAGCTCTCGGCTGGCTCCGGGCCAGCGGCCACACGGCAGCTCTGGTCGACCACGCTCCACGGAAGCAGTTCCTCGCTTCTGCGGGCGCGCAGGTAGCGCTCCTCATCGAGCCCTGCACTGCGGAGCACACGGCGCCAGGCGGCGAGGGTGGGCGCCTGCAGGGCCCCCAGCGCCCGACCGAGGGTCCGGTCCCCGCGGGCCAGCACGCCCTGAACGCGGGCCCAGGCCGTCCCCTCGAGGCGCAGGGTGACGCCCGGCCCGCGCAGGCTCCTGGCCAGCAGTTGGCCGCGCCGGTCCAGGGTGGCCGCGTCGGCCATGGGTTGGCGCTCAAAGGGCGTGTGAGGCTTGGGCACGAAAGGCGTCACGTGGATGGTGACCCGTCGGCGGAAGCGGCTGCGAACCTCGCCGACCAGCTCGGCAATGGCAGCGACGTCATCGTCGGTCTCGCCGGGAAGGCCGATCATGAAGTAGAGCTTGAGCTGTGGAAACCCGAGCCCGGCCGCTCGCTCGGCGGCAGAAAGAACGTCCTCGCGCCGCACCCCCTTGGCGATGGCCCGGCGCAGCCGCTCGGAGCCTGCCTCAGGAGCCAGCGTCAGGGTCTGAGAGCCGCTCTCGGCCAGGGCGCGCAGGAGCGACTCGGGCAGGGGCCTCACGCGCAGCGAAGAGACGGCGATTCGTGCCCCCATAGCGCGAAGCCGGGCGAGGAGCTCGTCGATGTCACGATAGTCCGATACGGCCGCCCCGACCAGCCCGATGGTGTCGCGGTACCGGAGGCCCTCTTCGGCCTGGCTGACGAGAGCCGACACGCTCCGCTCTCGCACCGGACGGTAGATCTGGCCGGCCAGACAGAACCGGCAGCCGCGCGGACAGCCCCGGGAGACCTCGATCAGGTACATGTCCCCGAACTCGGTATCGGGGGTCAGCACGACCGAGTGGGTGGGATAGGCGTCCAGATCGGCCAGCCAGATGCGCCGCACGGGCAGAGGGCTCATGTCCGGCACGTAGATGCCGGGGAGGGAGGTCAGCGCCTGAAGCCGCTCATGGCGCGGGAGCGTTGCGGTCTCCACGAGGACCCCGGCCAGGCGGTCCAGCTCGGCATCGGCCTCTCCGATGAAGGCGGCGTCGATCAGGGGTGCCAGCAGCTCGGGGTTGGCAGTCGGGACCGGACCCCCGGCGAGCACCAGCGGGGCCTCATCGCCGCGCTCGGAAGCGAGCGGCGGGAGCCCCGCCCTTCGGAGCATGACGATCAGATTGAGGATATCCAGCTCGAAGGAAACGGAGGCTGCGATGGCGGCGAAATGGTCCAGAGGCTGCTGGGTCTCGATCGACGAAGGTAGCTGGCCCGGCTCCCAGAAGACCCGCTCGGCGACGATGTCGGGCCGGGCGTTGAGGCGCTGGTACAGCACCTGCAGGCCGAGGCTGGACATGCCGACGTAATAAGAGTTCGGGTAGACGAGAGCGATGGGGAGCCTGCCTCCCCAATCCTTGACGACGGCGCCTTCCTCGCGCGCCAGTATCTCGCGTGCCCGGCGCACTGCCTCCCACTTCACTGCTGACGCTCCCGATCCAAGTGCTGCCTCCAGCCTCGCCGGATAATAGCTGAAGTGGAGGCAGATGTCAACCAGCTTGACAGTTACGGGCGGGCATGGTAGACTCCAGATGGCTCCGAGAGGGTCAGGTGATCGCGGGCGGTATACACCGCCTGAGGAAAGTCCGAACTCCACAGAGCACGATGCTGGGTAACGCCCAGGCAGGGTGACCTGACGGCAAGTGCAACAGAAAGCAGGGCGCCGGCGGGCCATCCGGTCCGTCGGTAAGCGTGAAACGGTGGTGTAAGAGACCACCGGCGGTCCAGGTGACTGGGCCGGCCAGGCAAACCCCATCGGGAGCAAGGCCAAGTAGGAAGGCGAGACCGGCAGCTGCCGGTCGCAGGGCTGCTCGTCCTGGCCTTCGGGTAGGTCGCTAGAGACGGCGGGCAACCGTCGTCCCAGAGAGATGATCACCGCCGCCGGAGACCGGCGGTACAGAATTCGGCTTATAGATCCTCTCGGGGGCCATATGAGGTGCCCCTCCGCAAACGGGCGGAGGGGCACCGCCATTTAACGCGCCTGTGCCGCCCGCATGGAGGGTCGGGTACATCGGGACCGGGAGGGTCGTCCCCCATCCCTGCCCATCGAATCTGGCCTTTCGGAGCGCAACCCGCGGCGCCGTCCACAGGTCGTTGAGATGACCTCGAGCGATGCTGCGCTGAGGACGCCCCTCCCCTTTGCTCCCTCCCCGTCCAGGGGCGGGCAGGTGGCCTCAATCGCCCTATCCTGGCCCTTGCCAGAGGGGTACCCCTGAAGAGGACACCGTCGCCTTACCAAAGTTTCCGCGTATGGGCGCCAGGGGAGGGGGTGCCGCGCAGCGCAGGCTGGGAGGCAACGCACAGGCCGCAGCGGAGCAGCGCCGCCAGGGTCGGATGCCTCCATTGCGGGGCGCGGCCAGCTCGCGATTCCGCCAACCTCTCCGCCCCTGAGCCGTATCTCGATGCCAGGGTGGATGTGGCCTCGAGGTCTGGCACAAACCTTAAAGTTTGGCCGAAGTGGGGCGTTTTCGCCCCCTGGGACTGGCAAAGTGGGTGAAAGTGGTGTATAATGGGGCACGATGGGAGGGGCGAACCTCGATTCATAGCCGCAGGGCCAGGGCCTGAACCCGCCTCGCGCGGTGTAGGGGGGCAGATGTTCCTCGGCCACTACGTACACGCCATCGACGACAAAGGGCGGCTTACCCTGCCAGCCAAGTTCCGTCCAGGTCTGGAAGCCGGAGTTGTGGTGACCCTGGGCCTGGACGGTTGCCTGTTTGTCTTCCCGCGGGCGACGTGGGAAGCGCTGGCAGCTCGCATCGAGGCCCTGCCCATCACCAACCCCGACGCGCGCACCTTTGCCAGGTTGATGTTCGCCAACGCCGACGACATGGAGCTAGACCGCCAGGGGCGCATCCTGATCCCCGCCTTCCTGCGTAGCTACGCCAAGCTGGAAACTGATGTTATCGTCACCGGTTTGCACTCAAGAATAGAGCTCTGGAACCCCACCCAGTGGCAGGCGCTGCAGGCGACGGCCCTTGAGCGCAGTGCACTCATCGCTGAGCACCTGAAGGAGCTGGGGATCTAGCTTGGAAGAACGCAAGAAGGCTTTGTCGGGAGAGCCCGAGCATGTACCGGTCCTCCTGGATGAGGTCCTGGCGGCGCTGGCACCGGCCCCGGGCCGGTGCTACATCGATCTCACCGTTGGCGCGGCAGGCCATGCTTGCGCACTGCTGGAGCGTTCCTCTCCAGGCGGCAGGCTGTTGGCTCTCGATGCCGATGCCGATGCCGTACGGTATGCCCGCTCCGCGCTGGCTGTGTTCGGCGAACGAGCCGTCGTCCGCCAGGGGTCCTTTGACAACCTGGCGGACATTGCTGCGGGGGCCGGATTCCGGGCCGTAGATGGGATACTGGCGGACCTGGGGCTCTCGTCGCGACAGCTGGCCGATGCCAGGCGCGGTTTCTCTTTCCAGGTTGAGGGGCCGCTCGATATGCGGCTTGACCCGGCGGGGCAGGCGACGACCGCGGCTGACCTGGTGAACACCCTCCCGGAATCGGAGCTCGCCGACCTCATATACCGGTATGGCGAGGAGCACCGTGCGCGTGCCATCGCCCGCGCGATCGTCAGGCAGCGGCCGCTGCGGACGACCGTCGAGCTGGCCGAGCTGGTTGAGCGGACGGCGGGCCGGCGGGGTCGCATTCACCCGGCAACGCGGGTGTTCATGGCTCTGCGCATCGCCGTCAACGACGAGCTAGGAGCCCTGGAGCGGATGCTGCCTCAGGCGGTAGACCTCCTGGCCGCGGGCGGAAGGCTGGCCGTGATCTCTTTCCACTCGCTGGAAGACCGCATCGTCAAGACGTACATGCGCAGGGAGGCAAGCGGTTGCATCTGCCCCCCGGCGAGCCCTGTTTGCCGGTGTGGACATAAGCCGCGGCTGCGGCTGATCACGCGGCGGCCCATCGGTCCCTCGCCTGAGGAGCAGGCGCGGAACCCGCGGAGCCGGAGTGCGCGGCTTCGGGTGGCGGAGCGGCTTCGCGAAGAGTGATCAGAAGGGAGTCTGGCGTCGGGGCCGACCCAGAGGTGGGGGATTCCGCCCTGGTGAGGCGATAGCATGGCGCAAGTCCGGCGCGTCTTGCGCCGCGTCGCAGTCAAAGGAGTGGAGCATGATCGCCCGTCGTCACAGCGCCTCGTTCGCCTACCCCCGGCGGGTAGGCGCTGTGCGCAGCGCAACGCGCGTAGACCATCGCTCTCTCATGCTGCTCGCGGGGCTGCTGGCGCTACTCGCCTTTGCCGCGGTCCTTTACCTCTCGCAGGCGAGCAAGGTGGCAGAGTTGCGTTTCCGGCTCGGCGCGGCTGAGCAGGAGGCGGAGGGCCTCTGGGTCCTGAACCTGAGCCTGCGAGAGGAGATCGCCCGCAGCCAGCGGCTGGACACGATTGAGGAGCGAGTGGCGCACCTGGGCATGGTCAGTGCCACCGTGGATGGCCCCTACCTGGTTTGCGTGCTCCCGCATCGGGGGGAGCCCGGCGTGAGCGCCGCTCCTGCGGAGGCGCCGGCCAAGAGTGCGCCTGCGGGGCTCTGGGGCAGGCTGCTCTCGCGGTTCGCCCTGGCAGGAAAGCCTGCGTCGGGAGAGCTTGCCGCAGTGGCGGGCCGCCGGTGATCGCCGCCGGCATGGGGCGGGGCGAACCTTTGGGCATTGGGGTGAGCGGCTGCCGTGTCGGTCGAGTTTGAGCGGGCAAGGCCGAACCGAATCCTCTTCCTTGGCGTGGCCTTTGCGGGGATGGCGCTTCTGCTCTTCATGCGCCTGATCTACTGGCAGGTACTGCGCCGGGACGAGGTGGTGCGGTACGGTGCGGAAGACACAAGCATCAGCACCATGGCGTGGCGGGGCACTATCCAGGATTGCCACGGGCACTACCTGGCCATCCCGTCGCTGGTGTACGACGTGGGGGCCTCGCCCCAACTGATCACGGACCGGGTGGCCGTCGCCACTACGCTCGCTCCTCTCGTCGGTCTGCCGGTGCCCGACCTCCTGGAGAAGCTGGATCAGAGGGACCCGGTCACGCAAAAGCCGGTCTCCTTTGTGCCGATTGCACGTGGCCTGCCGACTGTCACGGGGCAGCAGATCAAGGCTCTCGGCTTCTTGGGGATCAAGCTCGACGTGCGCCCGGGGCGCTTCTACCCCGAGGGAAAGCTGGCGGCCGCGGTGCTCGGGTTCGTGAACGGTGAGCAGCAGAGCTACTATGGCCTGGAGGAGTACTACGACACGCGCTTGCGTGGCGTGAGCGGATTCAAGGTGGCGAGCAGTCCACAGGTGCTGTTCGACCTGCCGGTAGTGCAGGCGCCGAGGAACGGCCTCGATCTGGTTCTGACCATCGACCGCGTGGTGCAGCGGGCGGCGGAGAGGAATCTGGAGCAGGCGCTCCGCGAGTATGAGGCGGAGAGCGGCGTCATTATCGTCATGGAGCCGCGCACCGGAGCGATCCTGGCGATGGCGGTGGCTCCGGGCTATGACCCGAACGCGTTTGCGAGGGTGCGCTCGCCCGCGGACTATGTTAACACAGCCATCAGCGCCCAGTACGAGCCCGGCTCCGTGTTCAAGATGGTGACAATGGCGGCGGGGCTCGACGCCGGGGTCATCAGCCCCGAAGACACGTACTATGACGAAGGTAGCGTGGTCGTGGGGGAGCGTACTTTTCGGAATTGGGACCGCAAGGCCCACGGCCTGTGCTCGATGACCGACGTGCTGGCGCGCTCGCTCAACCTGGGGGCGATCCATGTCGCGCGCAAGCTTGGGACCAGTCGATTCTACGATGCCGTGCGCCGCTTTGGCTTTGGGGAGCCGACGGGCATCGACCTGGCCGGCGAGATCCCGGGGACCGTGCGTATGCCTGGCTCTCCGGACTGGTATCCCGCCGATCTGGCTGCACACTCCTTTGGGCAGGGCCTGGCCGTCACGCCCCTGCAGATGACGGCTGCGGTTGCAGCACTGGCCAACGACGGCCTGCTGATGCGGCCGTACGTGGTCGACCGGATCCTCGACGGGGACCGCGTGGTCTGGCAGGCAAGACCGCAGGTCGTCCGGCGGGTGGTGAGCGAGGAGACGGCCGAAAAGCTGACCGACATGCTGGTGGACGCCCTGCCACAGGAGACGCCGCTCGGCGTGGTGCCCGGGTATGCGGCGGCAGGGAAAACGGGCACGGCACAGATCTTTGAGAAGGGCCGCTACGACGACGCCATCATTGCCTCATTTGCGGGCTATCTCCCGGCCGACGATCCAAGATTCGTGGTGCTCGTCAAGCTGGATCGGCCCAAGCGTGAGGCCTGGGGCTCTCGGGCTGCAGCTCCCGTCTGGAGGAGGCTGGCGACCGAGCTGTGCGTGTACATGGGCATCCCGCCGGACGGGGCAAGGCTCGCAGAGCGGTGAGCCGCCTGGTCTGTGACCGGTCTGCACTGCCCGTGAC
>JAIMBM010000106.1 GCA_023511475.1 Anaerolineae bacterium | reverse complement strand
GGCCTGGGCCTCGCTCAGCCCGAGCGCCGAAGCCCTGGCGAGCAGTTCGTCGCGCACGGGGAAGGCGAGGCGCCCGTTCATTTCGGTAATGTACGAGGCGGTAGCCTGTCCCGCAGCAGAGGCCTCGGCGAACGGCATCTCCTGGAAGAGGCCAAAGTTCACGGTGGCGTTGGTGCCTATGCCGAGGCTGTTGAGGTGCCGGCAGGCCTCGAGCCCGGCGCGGGTTGCCGGCAGCTTGAACACCACATTGGGGACGCCGCCCAGCTTTTGCTCCAACTCCCCGTAGATTGCTGTCGCGTCGTGGACCATCGTGGCGGCGTCGTCGTGCTTCTTGGGGTTAACCTGCAGGCTGACCAGGCCCATGCGCCCCTCGCTGAGCAAGAAGATCGGACGGAGCAGGCGCATGTTGGCCAGCACCACCTCGAGCGTGACACGTCGCGCCAGCTCGGCATCGTCAGCACCCGGGCTGGCAGCGATGATGCGGTCGACGACGGCGTTCCAGCGCTCCGGGTCTGCCAGCCACGCCAGGTCGATCAGCGGCGGGTTGGTCGTCTCGAAGGAGACGCCGAGGTACATGGCATAGTCCAGATAGGCCGCATAGTCGTTGCCCAGCTCGGTGATCGTCTCGCCCCGATAGCGGGCCTCGGCAACGCGCCGCAGGTAGCCGTTACTCACCGCGGCCGACATGTGATCGACGTAATCGAGGACCGAGGCGCCGACCAGGTCACGGGCCGCGCCGTCGGGGTCTGCGGCCTTTTCGGCATCCAGTCGGGCCCTCGCATAGGCCTGCCAGTCGGCAAGGAGGGCGCGCACCACCTCCGGCGCCGCGGCTTCGGCCACGCGCCGGAGGGCGGCGGTGGTGGCTTCTGCCTCGGCGGCGAGCCCGGCCTCGTCCATCCCTGCTCGCAGGTTCCATGCCGGCAGGTGGGAGCGCAGGGAGATGGCCATGTCTGCGAGGAAGCGCAGCGTCTGCCCCTGCTCGTTCTTGCCGGCCGCGGAGAGGCTACTCTCCAGAGCCTGCCGGAGGGCAGCGAGCCGCCCTCGGAACTCGGCCGGGGGTGTGAAGAAGAGCAGGTTATCGCGGGCCTCCTGCACACGACCGCTGTGGATTGCTTCTACCAACTCGGACGCGGCGCGGGGCTGCTGACCTTCGCGCTCGCGTCGGATGCGGGTTTGCAGGCTTTCGAGGACGGACATCAATGCCTCCCTCTGTGGTCTGATAGTGTGCAGATGGCAGGCTGGGGCAAAGGCCGACTGCTAGGCAAATGCCTCAAGGTGCCGCCGCAGGTGTGTGGACACAGCCTCGTAGTGCGCCTCTTCGTGCGCCCCCAGGATGGTGTACAGCCGGTCCCGAAAGCGATAGCCGCCGCCGGGATCCCTGGCTGTCACGACGGAGCCAAAGGTCACGTGGAGCACCTGACGCGCATCAAACAGCTCGAGCACGCCCGGCAGCTCGGCGTCGGAGAGCCGCTCGGGGTCCGGGACGCGCCCGAGGTTCGCCGAGACGTGGTAGCTGGCGCGGTCCTCGGGATAGCGCTCGCGGGCGAAGGCCAGGATCTCACGGAAGAGGTCCGGCGCGACGATCGCGACGGCCCGCAGTGCGGCCAGGTAGCTCGTGCCCGCCGTCTTGAGGTGCAGCAAGGGGTCAGCCAGCCGGGCGAAGGCGGGGTAGACGCTGAACTTGTCGGAGCCGGAGTGCAGGCTCAGCTTGTAGGGCCCCATATGCTGCGCGACGGCCACGTGCCGGGCCAGTTCGGCTTCGAAGGCGCGCAGGTCGCCGATATAGTCCACGCCTTTCTCGAACCGGCCGATGAACCGCGGGGCGAGGCTGACCCATCGCACCCCTAACCGCAAGAGCTCGCTGGCCACGAACCAGTGCTCGACCACGGATGTTGGCGAGGCCGTCTCATCGACGGAGACTTCCAGCTCGAAGGGCCTGCCGGCCATGCGTGCGGCCAGATGCCGGTAGAGCCGCACGGTGTGGGCAATGGCGCGGCCATACTTGGCGGCTGCCCGGAGGATCGCTTCCTCGTCTGCCGTGAGCCTGACGGTAGGCCCGAGGTCTGGTGACCGGCCGGCATAGGTGCGGCGCAGGTCCTGCGGCGAGCTCTCCAGGTCGGCCCAGGGGAGCGCCTCGACCCTGGCGGCGAGTGCGGCCGGAGGGTCACTCTCCGCCGCATTGTCAACGTGGTCGCCCGGGTCGATCGTGTAGAGAGTGTAGCCGGCCCGCACACAGAGGTCTACGTCCTCTGGCGTCTTGAGGTGATCGGCGTCCGCGCCGTGTCCGCCCCGCCATCCCTCTTGCAGCACGCCCCAGGTGGCGTCGTCCAGCACCTGCTCGGGCGAGCGCGAGGTGCGGGCCATCTCACGGATCGACTGCTGGGCAAAGACGGGGGCGAACGCCGTCCCACGCACCGCGCGGACGTGCCCGGGAGTGGCCAGGCCGAGGCGGTCGCCAAAGCCGACGGATCGGGCCAGGCCCAGCGTCTTTGGCGCCAGGAAGGGAAGGGCTTCCCGGATCGCTGCAGCGTTCTGGTGGCTCCGTGGGCAGAGCCACAGGTGAAGGCTTGCCCCGGCCACCTCGACGTCCCGTCGCTCCCCGTGCAGGCCTGCACGCAGGCTGGCCTCGCGTGTGAGCACGCCGAGGGAGCTGGGGGTGAGAAAGAAGAGGACCCCATCCCGGGCCACGATGGATCCGGGGTATACCCGGGCGCTGGCAAGGGGTGCGAGCGTGCCAGCCATCGAGGCGGCGTCATGGGCTGCCAGCGGAGCTGACAGTTCCCGCTGGTTGAGGAGAGCAGCTAGCGCATCCATACCGATTCCTGGTGAAGAGAAGTCAGCCGAGGGGCAGGTCTGCAAAGGTCCGCCCGTCGGCCTGCGCCGCGGGGCATACACGAGCTTGACCGCGCACAGGTGGCCGTGTATACTGTGTATATACAGTATAGTCTGGCGTTGGCGTGTTGTCAAGAGCGAGGAAGGCGGCAAGGCGGGGGTGTTCAGACCTCCGTTCAGCAGCCGAGCCACACCCGACCTCCTGGCCCTGGTGAGCAGAGAGCATCACAGCTGCTGACGTGACGTTCCACCCCGAGCTCCCGAGCGCGCCTGCACGCGTGCTGAGGAGGGATTCTCAAAGCTGGATGGGGTCTCGTGGGGGGCCGCGCGCGGCACAGCCCCGCGCAGACCCGATACGGACGCTTTGTTCCGCTCCCCGCCGCAGCGGGCGAGCGCGCGGGGGAGGGGTCGATGGCCATAGCTGCGAAGGGTGGGGCTCGATGATGGACAGCACGCGGGCGCCATCCGGCAAAGCCAGAAGACGGTAACCCTATGCCCATCGACAGGGCCGCACCGGTTCCCCTGTATCGCCAGCTCAAGAGCGAGCTGCTGCGCCAGATCGACTCGGGCGAGCTGCGCCCGGGAGACATGCTGCCCTCGCTCCGCCAGCTATGTCGCGAGCATGCAGTGAGCCTGATTACCGTGCGCCGCGCCCTGCAGGAACTGATCTCCGAGGGGCGGCTGCAGAGCCAGCAGGGGATTGGGACGTTCGTCACCGATCGTGTGCGGCACGCACGCATCGCGCTCGTGTTCCTTGGCTTCTATGACCAGGAGTGGCGGCGCAACTCCTCCATCTTTGGCGACCTGATCGGCGGCGTGGCTACCGTGGCCTGGGAGCGTGAGGCGCTCCTCTCGGTGGCCCGCGTCGACCCCGGCCGGCGGGCTGCGGACGTCCTTGCCTCCATCGTTGATGAGCGCTTTTTCGATGGCCTCCTCATCCGTGTCCTTCCGGACATCTCGGAGGAGGACCTTGCGCCGGTCCTTTCTGCCGGGATGCCCTACGTCGTCATCAAGCGGTATGTGCCGGGTCGAGAGATCAACTGCGTGGTCAACGACGATGTCAGCGCTGCCTATCGGGCCGCGCTGCATCTGATTGAGCATGGCTACCGCCGCATCGCCTTCCTCTGCCCTCTGAATGCAACGGTCGGGCGGGACCGCCTTCGGGGCTACAGGCAGGCCCTCGCCGAGCGCGGCCTGCCGTACGACGCAGAGCTCGTGCCCCCCGTGCAGGACTGGTTCGAGGAGGAGGGGGAGATGGCGCTGAAGGCGCTGTTGGCCCTGGCGGAGCCGCCGGAGGCGGTTCTTGCCGCGGGAGACCCGTTGGCGATTGGCGTCTATCGGGCCGCGGCGGCCCTCGGACTCTGCATTCCGGACGATCTCGCGGTTGTCGGCTATGACGACATACCGGCAGCAGCTGCGCTTCAGCCACCGCTCACAACGGTGCGGACCTCGTACCACGATCTCGGTGCAAGGGCGACCGAGTTGCTCCTCGACCTCGTCGCGTGCAGAGTGACAGGACCTGTCAGACTGGTCCTGGATGCCCCCCTGATCGTGCGCGGCTCCTGCGGCCTGCACTGACCGCGGGCATTGGCCCGTGGCGCACCCGCCATCGCACGTCCCCGCAGGTCGCCAAGCGGCGACCTGTTGCCCCGCCGAATGGCTCGGCTGACGATGCGCCCTACTGCTCTGCTACTGCGCCCCTCGGTGTGCTATCCTTATCGGGTCAGGGAACTGAGGGTGCGCCGATGAGGCGGGCCTGAGGTGGCGTGAGGAGGTGTCTGTGGTGCGAGCGTTAGCGCCGATTCGTGGTGACAGGGGGCCATCGATTGCGCGCCTCAGGCAGAGCCTGAGGCGGCTTCCCATCGTGCCGATCGTGCTGCTCACAATGGCTTCTGCCGCCCTCGCTCTCGCTGTAGCCCTCGTATTGAGGTAGCACCGGGCCCAGCCCAGCCCCCGTGGGCCGGGCTGCCAGCGGGCGCCCGAGGGTGGAGAGAATCGATCCTCATCATAGAGAGGAGATGACCAAGGTGCCTGAGAACAGAAGCTGCTGCCGGCCGGCCCCGGAGGCGAGGGGGAAGGGCCTTCTCGCCGGCCTGGCGTATGGTGTCCTGCCGCATACGTTCTGTATCCTCTTCATAGTCCTCTCCATCATCGGAGCGACGGCAGCGACCTCCCTGGTCAAGCGCGTCCTGTACCTGCCTTACCTCCTGCCGCTCCTGGTTGGAGCGTCGCTGCTATTTGCCACGCTCTCGGCGCTCCTCTACCTGCAGAGGAGCGGGATGCTCTCAGTGGCAGGGATGATAGCAAGGTGGCGCTATCTGAGTATACTATATGGGACGACCATCGCCGTGAACCTGGTCATGTTCACCGTGGTCCTGCCCGCAGCGGCCAGTGTGGACGTCCGGGCGGCGGGGCCGTCTGCGTCCGGCTATCTGGAGCCGTCGGCGCGCGAGCCGGCTGTGCTTGCGGAGGCAACGGCGCCGACCGATACGGTGAGGCTGGACGTGGCGATTCCGTGTCCGGGCCATGCGCCGCTCATTGTGAGTGAGGTCGAGAGCCTCGATGGGGTCATCGCCGTGCGGTACATTGGCGGCAGTGACTTTATCGTGAGGTATGACCCGGGCAAGCTGAGAGTCGACCACATTCTCGCCCTGGAGGTGTTTCGGGCCTTCAGGGCGGTAGTACGGCCTTGAGGTAAGGCAGAAGGGGAACAATGGATCAGGTTGTGCAGCTTGCAATCACTGGCATGCACTGTGCCGGGTGCGCGGCGGCCATCGAGCGGGCTCTGAGCCGCACACCGGGCGTCAGTGAGGCCAGCGTCAATCTCGCGACGCAGAGAGGGCGCGTCGTGTACGATAGCCGCGTCACAACGGTGGCCGCCATCCTCCAGGCGGTGAACAAGGCGGGGTATGGAGCCACGGTCCTCGCCGAGGGCGAGCGCGACCGCGAGCGGCAGAGGCAAGAGACGGAGGTGGCCAGGCTGCGCCGAAGGGTGCTGGTCAGCGTGGCGTTGAGCCTGCCGCTCCTCTACTTCATGCTGCTGGACCTCCTCCCCTGGCTGCCGGGTGCCCAGACGGTCCTGCCCTGGGCAGGGCTGGTGTCGCTTATCCTGGCGACGCCGCTGCAGTTCGTCATCGGGGCGGGCTTTTACCGGGGGCTGTGGTCAGGGTTGAGGAATCGCACCTTCAACATGGACTCGCTCATCGCCATCGGCACGACGACCGCCTACCTCTATAGTGTGGCCGGGTACGTGGGGCATGTGCTGGCTACCGGCTCGCTGCTTGGGATGGGAGGCAAGGCGGTCGAGGGACTCTACTTCGAGACGTCGGCCTTCCTGATCACCTTTGTGGTGCTCGGCCGGTGGCTGGAGGCCAGGGTGAAGGGGCGAACGTCGGAGGCCATCCGTCGGCTCATGGGCCTGCAGCCCCGGTCGGCGCGAGTGCTGCGAGATGGCGTGGCCTGCGACGTCCCCATCGAGCAGGTAGCCGTCGGCGATATTCTGCTCGTGCGGCCCGGGGAGAGGATACCGGTCGATGGGCAGGTCATCCGGGGCTCGTCGGCTGTCGACGAGTCGATGATCACCGGGGAGAGCCTGCCGGTCGAGAAGGGGCCGGGGGACCGGGTCATCGGCTCGACTCTGAATCGGAGTGGCTCTTTCGAGTTCCGGGCCACACATGTGGGGAGTGAGACGGTGCTCGCCCAGATCATCCGTCTGATCGAGGAGGCGCAGGCGTCCAAGGCGCCGATTCAGGCGTTCGCTGATCGGGTGGCCGCGTGGTTCGTGCCAGCCGTGATCGGGGTAGCGGCACTGACCTTTGTCGTCTGGTTCTTTGTGCTGCAGGCCCCGCTCTCCTTTGCGCTCATGGCCTTTACGGCGGTGATCGTCATCGCCTGCCCCTGCGCGTTGGGCCTTGCGACGCCGACGGCGATCATGGTCGGGACGGGAAAGGGGGCCGAGCACGGTATCCTGATCAAGGGCGGAGAGCCCCTGGAGGCAGCGCACCGGATTGACGCCGTCATCTTTGACAAGACCGGCACCCTGACCTACGGCAGGCCGTCGGTGACCGATGTCATCCCCCTCGGGGGCCTGGTTGAGCGGGAGGTCCTGACGCTGGCCGGCAGCGTGGAGCGCTCCTCGGAGCATCCGCTTGCCGAGGCGGTGTACAGGTACGCTCAGGAGAGCGGTGCGGAGGTCCGGGAAGTCGAGGGCTTTCGGGCCATCCCGGGGCAGGGCGTAGAAGGGAGGATCGACGGCAGCCGCTACCTTCTGGGCAACCGGCGGCTGCTGGCGAACCTGACGGGCGTGGAGACGAGCGAGGTCGAGCGCATCGTCGCCGGGCTCGAGGAGCAGGGTAAGACGGTGGCCCTCCTGGCGGGCGAGCGCGGCATCCTCGGGGTGATTGCGCTGGCCGACACCGTCAAGCCGACGGCGGCGGAGGCGGTCCGGGCTCTGGAGAAGATGGGAATCGCCGTGTACATGATCACGGGCGACAACGCGCGGACTGCGAACGCGATAGCCCGACAGCTTGGCATCAGTCATGTGCTGGCCGAGGTGTTGCCGCAGGGGAAGGCAGAAGAAGTCAAAAAGCTCCAGCAGGCCGGGCGCCGGGTGGCCATGGTCGGCGACGGGATCAACGACTCGCCCGCCCTCGCGCAGGCCGACCTCGGCATCGCCATGGGCTCGGGGACCGACGTGGCTATTGAGGCCGGGGGCATCGTCATCGTCCGAGATGATCCGCGGGATGTCCTCACGGCGATCCAGCTCTCGCGGGAGACGTACAACAAGGTTCGCCAGAACATGTTCTTTGCGCTGTTCTACAACGTCGTGGGCATCCCCATCGCGGCGCGGGCGCTTGTCGGGCTGGGGCTGATTCTTCGGCCCGAGCTGGCGGGCCTCGCAATGGCCCTGAGCTCGATCTCGGTGGTGACGAACTCGCTGCTCCTGCGGGGCTTTCGTCCGGGGAGGCGGAACTATGCCTCGCTCGTAGCCCCGGCCGTCATGGTCGTGGCCTTTGGGCTGCTCTTCATCGAGTTCGCCAGGCTTAGCTCGGCCATGGCCGGGGGGATGTGAGGGGGGCACCCTGTAAGCCTGCCCTCCTTGACGAGGGCTCCTGCCTGCTCCAACTCCGGGCGAGAGCCAACTAGACCCTGGCCAGAAGCCTGGCGAGAGCCGAGCGCCGCAGCTCGATGGCGTGCTGCGGGCAGAGCTCGTGGCAGCAGTAGCAGCGGATGCAGCGGTGAAGGTCTATGTGCGCGCGCCTGTCGCGCAGGCCGATGGCCTCGACGGGGCAGTTCTGGGCGCAGATGCCGCACCCCGTACAGCGGTCGCTGGCCCGTGGCCTGGCCACAAACTGCTGCTCGAGCCAGCGCCGGATGCCAGGTGGCGTCAGCAGCACCTCTGGGCTGCCGGTCATGGGGACGTCGAAATCCGCCACGCGCGCCTCAGCGAGCGGCAGCCCGAGGACCTCGAGGTCGGCGCTCCGACCGGTCGTGAGGCCGCGCTGCGCGGCCACGCGGACCGTAGG
>JAIMBM010000105.1 GCA_023511475.1 Anaerolineae bacterium | reverse complement strand
GCGCACGGCCGCCGGGACCGTAATCGACCTTCCGCCGCCCCAGACCTCCGGCCGTGTGCCCCTCGAGGAGGTCCTCCTGCGGCGCCGCTCGGTCCGGCAGTTCGAGGAGGAGCCGCTCACCCAGGAGCAGATCTCTCAACTCCTCTGGGCCGCCCAGGGCCTCACGGACCCGCGCGGCTTCCGCACGGCACCCTCGGCCGGCGCGCTGTACCCCCTCGAGCTGTACCTGGCAATGGCCGAAGGCGCCTTCCGGTACACCCCCTCCGCCCACGCCCTCCAGGAGATTGCCTCGGAGGACCGCCGTCCGGACCTCTGGCGGGCAGCCCTGCGGCAGGAAGCCGTCCGGCAGGCGCCGGCGGTGTTTGTGCTCGCCGCGGTGTACGAGCGCACGTCGGCCAAGTATGGGGCCGAGCGCTCGCCCCGCTACGTGCACCTGGAGGCGGGGCACGCTGCCCAGAACCTCCTGCTGCAGGCCGTGGCGATCGGCCTCGGAGGGGTGCCCATCGGGGCGTTCGACGACGAGGCGGTACAGGCGGCGCTCGGGCTCGCCCTGGAGGAGAAGCCGCTCTACATCATACCAATCGGGCGCCCGCGGGGCTGAGGGTGGGGACCGACGTGTGCGTTGCCCGTGGCCTCAGACACAGCCTACGGGCAGACCTGTACGTCGACGTCGTCAACGTACAGAGTGGTGATCCCCCCGTAGCCGTTGTTGTACACCTCGAACCGCAGGAAGAAGCCGCGGCCGAGGAACGGCATGAGATCATAGTCGACATACGCCCACGCCTGCCCGTTCGAGGCGGGCCAGGTCAGGCGTAGCGGCTCCGCGAGGACATGCCCGGACAGGTCCATGAGCCAGCAGTACTGGCTGTCGTTCGGATCCCCGGAGACCGGATAGTACCAGAAGCGGAGACGCGCCGAAGATGCGCTGCCCGGCAGAGAGATCCACTGCTGCGCCGAATCCCATCCGGACGTGTTCGGCTCGTACCACTCGATGCCCAGACGGACCGACCGGCAGCAGCCATGGTACCTCGCCGTTGTGTACTCGGCTCTGCCCTGCAGCGTCCACCCGGTGCTGTACTCGAATCCTCCGTTCACAACCAGGTGACTGCAGGGACCCGATGGCGTCGGCGTGCGACTCGGGGTCGGCGTCGCCGTGCGCGAGGGTGTCGGGCTGCCCGTTGCAGTCGGCGTAGGCGTGCGGGACGGAGTCGCCGTCGGAGTCCGCGTGGCCGTAGGCGTCGAGGTCGGCGTGCGCGTAGGCGTGGGAGTCGATGTCGCTTTTGGCGGCAGCGTCGCCGTGGGCGTTGGCGTGATGGATGGAGACACAGAAGGAGTTGGCGTCGCCGTCACGGCCAGGACCTGCACGCTCCCCCCGATGACGCTATGTGGGATGCTCGCTGCGGACGAGTCCACGAGTTGCGATCCCACAAAGCTGACCGAAGCCACGCCGGCGGCCTTGGCCGCAAAGCGTATGGTCGCCAGCACGCCGCTGCCGTTGAAGGGAGCCGAGAGCACGGCCATCACGGCATAGTCGATCTGGCCGGCAGCATTGTCCGCCTGGTTCAGGAAGGGCACATCTCCGGCGAGTATGTTCCCCGGCGCGATCTGCACCCCGGCGGCGGCCGGGTCTTCATCGATCACCTCGACGAGCGCCGGGTCGAACTGCAAGTGAACCTCGACGCCGTAGAGGTCCACCACATCCCCGAGCCAGACCTCCACCACCGCTTCCCCCGCCAGCCCAATCTGCTGCACAGACGGCTCCAGCCACAGCCTTGCCGCCGGAGCAGCATGTGCCCACAGGGCAAGCAGTGGCATCGTCACGATGATGCAGGCTGCCATCCAGGCGCGATGTGCCCTACGAACCATAGTGCCCCTGCCTGAGCGGTGTTGCCCCCTTGGTCCCACGACCCCATTGCACGGAGCCGTCTATTATTAGACGTGCCCGCCTGCGCTCCGTTGCGGGCTATGCCTGTGCGCCGGCGGTTGGCGGTTCCCAGTCTGCGCCAGCCGCCAAGACGATCCACCGGCGCGTCATTGCAAGCGTCCCACGGTCCCGGGAACCCCATGCGAAGCAGAGAGAATTGCCCTCCACTCTGCCCGGGCGGGAGCCGCGCGCTCCGCTCCGCCCCCACCCGGCGAGAGCCTCAGTGTGAGTGTTCAGACTCGCATTCAGCGCATGGAACGGAGGCAGGCTGCTGGTAGCTCTGCCCGCCGGGATCGGCTTTGCTCCGGCTTGTCGGGGAACCCCCTCCCCTTGTCCCCATAGGCGCTAACTTGAGGGACGCCAGCGTGCTCTCTTCCATAGGTGCCGCCACCCATCGCCCCGCCCCCGCCGCGGCGGGGGCGGGGATAACGATATAAAGGGGTGCTGGCGGGCAGCTTCGCCGCCCGCCCGCACCCCCTCCAAGAGAAAACACCCCCTTCCCCGCCGCTGAGGCGGCGCAGGAAGCGAGGGCCGGGGGCTTA
The DNA here is from genome assembly GCA_023511475.1 of Anaerolineae bacterium. Taxonomy (GTDB): domain Bacteria; phylum Chloroflexota; class Anaerolineae; order SpSt-313; family SpSt-313; genus SpSt-313. Next base: position 5,934 of record JAIMBM010000105.1, on the reverse strand, counting down.
ACCCCGCTCTCCCCGCAGGGCAAAGCGGGGAATGCCCCGGGGGGAAGGTGTTGATACCCGCTCGTCGCCGCCCCGGGAACGTCCGTCCCCCGCGCATGAAACCGACAGCCTCAGCCTACTCACATATCGGGGAACGTTACCATGTCTTACGCACTCTTTACGCATACGGGAGCAGCGTCTCACCTGCCGCCCATCGCCCAGGAGGGCAGAGGGGATGTCCTTACGCCTAAGAACGTTGCTCATCATCGGCCTGACCCTGCTGGTGCTGCTCGCAGCCCTCAGCCTTGGCACGCAGACCATTCTTATCCGCAGCTTTCGTGACCTGGAGGACAAGGAGGCCCGCAAGAGCCTGGACCGGGCACGGACCGCCCTGTCCTGGGAGCTGGCACGGCTGAGCGCGACCGCCGGTGACTGGGCCCTCTGGGATGATACCTGGACCTTTGTCCAGGACCTCAATCCGGAGTACGTGGAGGCCAACCTTTCCCGTGCCGCCTTCCAGAACCTTGGCATCGACCTGATGGTCTTCGTGCGCCCATCCGGCGAGATCGCCTTCTTCAAGGGCTACGACCCCGAGACCGGCGCTGAGGAGCCGCCGCCTGAGAGCCTGCGCGCCTTCCTGAGTCCGGATTCGAGCCTCCTGCGCCTGGAGGGACCAGAAAGCTCGGCCTCTGGGTTGCTGGCGCTCCCGCAGGGCACGATACTCATGGCCTCACGCCCCATCATGACCAGTGATGGTCAGGGGCCGATCCGCGGGGCACTGATCCTCGGGCGATACCTGGATGGCGAGGGCCTGCGGTCCCTCTCCGAGGCTGCCGGCGCGCCTCTGGAGATTCTACTCCCGGACCATGTCCGCGTCCCGGCGACCATGGCCCGCGCGACTCTGGACGGGGTCATCATCACGCCACAGGATGAGCATCGCCTGGCAGCCTTTGCCTGGCTGAGCGATCCGGACGGCAGGCCGGCCGCAGTGCTGCATCTCGACATCCCGCGGGACATCTACGCTCACTGCAAGGCAGCCTGCCGCTACCTGGTGTACTCCCTGTTCATAGGAGGGATCGTGTTGGGGGCGGTGACTCTGGGAGCCGTGTTGGAGAGGACGGTCCTCGCGCCGGTCTCGCGACTCAGGGAGGCCGCATCGGCGATACGGGCGAGTGGGGACCTTTCCGCACGGCTCCCCATCGCCGGGCGGGACGAGCTTTCGAGCCTGGCCGGCTCGATGAACGACTTACTCGCGGCACTCGAGCGGGCGCGCCTGGACGAGCAGAGGGCCCTGCAGGAGGCACGCGATACCGGCGAGCTGCTCCGCGCGGTCGTAGAGAACATGCCCATCGGCATCTGCGTCATGGATCCGGAGGGGCGAGCCGTGCTGTGGAACGCAGCGCTCGAGACTGTGTCGGGAGTGCCGCGCGAGCAGGTGCTGGGCAGATGCCTCTTCGACCACTTTCGTGAGCTCAGCGAGGCCAACCTCAGGGAGCGCTACGCCGAGATGCTGGCAAGCGGGCAGCCGGTAGCCATCAGCGACCTGCCTTTCCGTGAGCCCGGGCTATCCAGACCGGAGTACCACCTCAATATCCGGGCCCATCCCCTCCGCGATGCTGCCGGGAACATCACTGGGGCCGTCGTGACGGTGAGGGACATCAGCGAGCGCCGACGGATGTCCCTCGTGCAGGAGATCGCCTATCAGATCGCCGATGCGACTAACCGCTCCTCCAACGTCGAGGGGCTGGCCGGCTTTGCGCGCGAGGCCCTCGGCGCCATCATGGACACCCGGAACTTTTACATTGCCATCCACGACGCCGAGACGGACAGGATCGTCTTCCCATACTACGCCGACCAGACCCTGCCGGGCACCGGCTATAGCTCCAGCTACTCCAGAGAGCCCGCCCGCGGCCTCACCGAGTACGTCATGCGCAGCGGCGAGGGCCTGCTGGCCACGAGGGACGACATCATGGACCTCGTCGCCCACGGCGAGATCGAGATTATCGGGGAATTGCCGGCCGTCTGGCTGGGCGCGCCCCTGGCGCTCGACGACAGGATCATCGGCGTTGTGGCCGTGCAGAACTATGAGGACCAGCATGCCTACACCGCCGACGACCTCTGGCTGCTCCAGTTCGTCTCGGGGCAGCTTGCCCACGCCGTCGAGCGCAAGCGGGCAGAGGAGGCCGTCGCCAGGTCTCGCGACTTTTACCTGAGCCTGTTCGACGAGTTCCCTGCCCTCATCTGGCGCTGCGACGCCAGCGGACGCTGCGACTACTGCAACAAGAGCTGGCAGACCTTTACCGGCCGCACGATGCAGCAGGAGATCGGCGACGGCTGGCTGGAAAGCGTCTACGAGGAAGACCGTGCCGCCTTTGGCGGCGCGCTGCGCCGTGCGCTGCCTGGCCGAGACCCATTCGAGCTGGAGTGCCGCCTCAGGCGCCACGACGGGCAGTACCGCTGGTTCCTTATCGTGGGCAGGCCCTACCGCGACCTCGACGGCCGCTTCGCCGGGTACCTGGCCTCCTGCTACGACGTGACCGAGCGCAAGCGCCTCGAGGACCAGGTCCGCCAGTCGCAGAAGATGGAGGCCATCGGCCGGCTTGCCGGCGGCATCGCCCATGACTTTAACAACCTCCTCACCGCCATCACCGGCTACGCGACCTTTGCGCGGGACGCGCTTCCGCCCGATAGCCCTTCACGGGACGACCTCAATCAGGTCCTCAGATCGGCCGACCGCGCCACGAGCCTCGTCCGCCAGCTGCTCGTCTTCTCGCGGCGCCAGCCGAGCGCTCCTGTCCTCACAAACCTCAACGAGGTCATCATCAACCTCGGGCGCATGCTGCGTCCGCTGATCAGCGAGGACGTCGAGCTGTTGACCATCCCGGGGTCCGACCTGGGCACGGTCCGCGTCGATCCGGGGCAGATCGAGCAGGTCCTCATCAACCTCGTGGTCAACGCCGGAGACGCCATGCCATCCGGCGGCAAGGTGACCATTGAGACGGCCAACGTGACGCTGGACGCCGGGTATGCCCGGCAGCATGTCGGTGTCAGCCCCGGTGAGTATGTGATGCTGGCGGTGAGTGACACGGGCTGCGGCATGACCGACGAGGTCAAGGCGCACATCTTTGAGCCCTTCTTCACCACGAAGGAGCCTGGCAAGGGCACGGGGCTGGGCCTTGCCACCAGCTATGGCATCGTGAAGCAGAACGGGGGCCACATCTGGTTCTACAGCGAGCCGGGCAAGGGCACGACCTTCAAGATTTACTTTCCGCGCATGCCCGAGCCGCCGGCAGAGGCCGAGGACCCCACGGACGCCCTCGAGCTGCTCGGCGCACAGACGGTGCTCCTCGTCGAGGATGATGCCGCGGTCCGCAGCTTTGCTGCGCGCGGCCTGCGCGAGGCAGGCTATGTGGTGCTGGAGGCTGCCAACGGCCCACAGGCGCTCGGGGTCGCCGCGCGGCACCATCGAGGGCCGATCGATCTCCTCGTGACTGACCTGGTCATGCCCCAGATGAGTGGCGAGGAGCTGGCCCGGCGCCTCCAAGCGACCTACCCTCAGCTCAAGGCGCTGTTCATCTCGGGATATACAGAGAACGCGGTAGCGAACCTCGCGGCTCTGGGCAGGAACGCCGCCTTCGTTGAGAAGCCCTTTACACTGGCGACTCTTGTGGCGAGGGTGTGCGAGCTGCTGGCCGAGTGAGGGTCAGAGCCGGGTCATTCCCCTGGGATCAGCCGCCGCAGCTCGCGGGGGAGGTCGACGGGGGTCTGCTTCTGCAGCTCTGGATTGAGCAGGTGATGGTGCAGGTACCGCCGGGCCTCGCGCACGCCATCCTCGCCGATGATCTCGAGGGCTGCCGCCACCACGGCCGTCTTCTCATGGTGCCGAGCCAGGCAGACGAGCATATCGGCCAGGTCGTGGGCACGCCGCCGAGGCCCGGCAACGCTCGTGGCCATGGCCGCATCCACAAAGGCTACGCCGTCGCCAGGCAGGAGGAGGATGTTGCTGTCCTTCACGTCGTTGTGCGCGCAGTCCAGCTCCCGCATGCGGCGAAGCGCCAGGAGCGCCTGCCTTACGAAGGCTAGCGAGACCGCATCCACATCCTGGAGGGGCCGGGCGCTCTCCAGGAAATCGCTGACCAGGGCGTAGGCGCTCCGCTCCAGGCGGTAGAGGCCGCGGGGACGCGGCACCGGCACCCCGGCATCGGCCAAAAAGAGCAGCATATAGTGCTCGTGCTCCACGAGGGCCCTGAGCGAGGGCCACAGCACCCTCCCCAGCCTGCGTCGGCGCCAGCTCTCGAGGTACCGCAGGAGCTCTATGGCCACGTTCACCTGCCAGTTCTGGCCGCTCACGATCTTGGCCAGGTAGCGCCGGCGCACTCTGTCGGGGCCATAGCCGGCAACGACCATGGGCGTCGAGGCATGCACTCCAGCCGCGCCCAGAGGCTCCAGGCTCTCCATCGTAAAGCCGAGGTGCTGGCGCAGGCGCGCCTCGAGCACGGCACGCATTGTTGGCGTGATGGGGCTCCGCGCCTGACGGGCCAGCCACTCGTTGATCGGGGCAGCGGCGCGCTGCCAGAGGCCCCGGGTCAGCAGCCAGCCCCGTATGACCCTGTACGCTATCAGCGCGACCAGCGCCGCGCTCGCGGCGACGACCAGCCCTGCCGAAATGCGACACCCCGCCGCCAGCGCCTGCGCCAGGACGCCCACTCCAACAGTTGCCAGGCACAGCCGACGCTGCCACAGCCGCAGGCGCAAGAGCAGGGCGAGGCCAACCGCCACGACAAGGCCGAGCGCTGCATCGGCGTTGCGCGCCAGGCACGGCACGACCACCAGCAGGAGCAGCCCGAGGGCGCGCAGGAGCAGCCACGGCACCGCGGTGTTCACGGCTGTCAGCACCAGACCCCGCCGCCGCTGCCAGCCGAAGAACGCGAGGGCGAGGGCGGCGGCCAGCCAGTACAGGTCGATGACAGACAGAAGGCCGGCGATGCGACCGGCCACATCCCCCGCACCGCCCTGGAGCCCCTTGGAGAGCGCCAGAACGCTCATCCCGGCTCCCCCCGCCTGCCGGCGCGCGCCTCCAGCCACGGCCACAGGCGCGTCCACAGGTAGCCGAAGAGCAGCCCGATGAGCGCGCCGACCAGCACGTCAGTCGGAAAGTGCTCTCCATCGTAGACCCGAGAGAGGGCCACGAGCGTCGCCAGGCCATAGAGCAGTACCTTGATCGGCCACCCCGGCGAGTAGTAGCGGATGAGGAGGTAAGCCGTGAGGAAGGCCACGACCGCATGCGAGCTGGGGTACCCCTGCCCTACGAGAGGCTGCCCAACCACGCGGATGCCGGTAAGCACCTCCCAGGGCCGGGGCTCGTTCAGGAGGAGCTTGAGCCCGGCCACGATCAGCGCCGCGGAAAGATTGGCCAGAAACAGACTCACGCCCAGCCTGCGCCTCCCCAGGAGAAAGAAGGCCACCCCAAGCGCCAGCACGAACCACACGCTGCCGAGGATAAAGCCCAGCACCGCAAGGAGGTCGAAGACGGGATCGGCCAGGCCTGTGTTGATCCAGCGCAGGACCTGCTGGTCCACAGCACGCCCCCGCACCCACAGCCCAACAGGCAGCATCACTGCCAGAGCTACAAGGACCAGAAGCAGAGCGCGCAACAGCTCCGATGAGAGAGACCTCATTCGTGCCTACCGCCGGTATGATTGAGGCGAGTTCTGACCCGCCACCGCGTGCTGTTGAGCGAGAACCATGCCCGCGGGCGAGTGCCTTGACGCACAGGCGCCAAGACCGGCCTTTGGGAGGAAGCGGCTCAAGCCCGGAGCAGTTCACGCCCGGCCACGCTGTCATTGTCCCGTGTCGTCTGCGGGTCGCTGACATGACCTCGAGCGATGCTGCGCTGCGGACGCCCCCACCCCTCGCCCCCCCCCCCCCCCCGCCGGGGGGGGGGAAAACAAAAAA
>JAIMBM010000104.1 GCA_023511475.1 Anaerolineae bacterium | reverse complement strand
AAGCGCTTGACCTGTATCAGCTATTCCGCGACCCGCATTCGTCGTTCGACAGCGCAAGCAAAGAGTATTCCTTTATGTCTGTCGGCCCGGTGTCACCGCTCTCGTTTGCTGGATCGCCATTGTTCTTCAACGCCTTCAACACGGTCAAGGAGTTTCTGGACACTAACGCTCTTGAAGCGCAAAAGGCTCCGTAACTCAGCGCTGCAGCCGACTCGGCTCCGTGCTACGGCTCGCTCGCACGCACGAAGGTCAAGGAACTGGAGGCGACCATGGGACTCGCTCCTGACGACCGAAAGCCTACGCCGATAACAATACGGGAGGCGTATACCCGTATCAGGCAATGGTATCAAACCTGGACAGCCCTATTCGCTCAGCGCCCTCCCGAGGAAGCGACAGTAGCAGGCATCAAGATCGTTAGGGATCTCGGTACGCATGCTAAGGCCTGTCTTGATTTGGTGGAGAGCCTTCCCGAGGAACAAGTTCTTTCTGACCTCGAGATCAGGGCAGTCTTGGCAGAGGTCATCGCTGGTAAACTGGAGTGGGCCTACCACCAGTCCGACGGGGCTTACGAGATGGGGGCCTATGCACATGCGGCCCTGGGGCTAGCGGGGTTGCCTGCGCTGCTGTCTGAGGAAGAGAGACGTCATCTCAGGAAGAGCAGGCTTTATCCGTACCTTCACTGCGATCGAGGGGCTAGTTGAGCTTCAGTCAGAGGTCATGAGGCAGGCTGCCCAGCATTCGCTCCAGCGGACGCTACTATCCGAGATCGGGGTCAGTTCGCTGCCGTTCAGCAGTACGCAGGCGAGGTAGGTTGGAGCAACATTCTGGCGGCGTCGACCAGCGAGCCCGTGGGAAGAATGTGTCGCAGCCTCCTCATCGCCACAATGGCCGCGTGTGTCGGTAGATGAGCATGAAGACTCTGGTGCCGGCTAGCGTGGTACGGGCGGCGCTGGGCACAAGGTATCGTGTGCCACACCCGAACCACGTGCGCCCTGCGCTGGCTAGGCTGGAGATGGGGGCTGCTTGCGAGGCCTTGGCCGCCGTCGGCGGTCATGGTGCCCACATCGTCGCTTGGCGAGGAGGCAGGAGGTGAGTAGACGTGGTGGCACCCCAGCTGCCCCGTGACGTCTGCCCCAGTGCGGCCCAAGGAACCGGGCCGGCGTCAGCCCCTCGTGGTCCCGGGCACCCCACTCCCCGCCCGCTCGCGGCCTGTCCTTATCGGGACGGAAAGTACGAGCCCGGAGAGCGGCGCGTACGCGGGGAGGGTGCCTGCTCAGAGCCGGCCGGAGCGATGGGCTCGGGCTGCCGGGCCGCCTCGTCCCAGGGAACGGCGCGGGCCAGGGTCATGACCCGGAAGGACGGCCCCTCCTGCCGGACCAGCAGGAGGTAGCGGACGCCGCGGTGGCGGATCCAGCCGCGTCCGTTGCCTTCGGTCACCATGCGCCGCAGGCTCTTTTCCAGCGCCTCGAGAGCGCGGGCCGCGCGCTCGCGCTCGGCGGGCTCGGCGGCGTTGGCCGCCTGCGGGATCCAGGCAAAGCCTTCCTCTTCGCGCAGCCAGGAGGAGAGGGGAATGGGTTCGGCCATGGGGTCACCTCCACCTTGAGCTACCTTCATCATAGCAGAACTAATGTTCTATTGTCAAGCCTCTTCACAGCAGGGGGCCTAGTTTACCCTGGAGCAGGCCCATCTGCGCCGCTGCCAGGCCCCCCACCCCCGTGGCCCATTGGCGCTAACTTAAGGCGACATTCGCCTCGGAATATGTTAACATGGGGGCATGAATGCTTACAGATCGGTCGAGAGACCAACGGTTTTTCCGCTCACAGAGCAGGACTGGGAGCGTCTTATTGACCTGATACCGCTGGACCTGGAGTCTTCTGCACGAGCAGAGAAGGCACTCGAGCGTCGCCGCAAGGTGCAGAGCGCCGCCGACCTGCTGCGGCTGGTTTTGGAGTACGCCCTGGGCGATCTTTCCCTTCGCCTGACGGGAGCCTGGGCCACCGTGATGGGCATCGCATCCATGAGCGATGTGGCGGTCCTCAAGCGTCTGCGCCGTTGCGAAAGGTGGTTGGCCAAGTTGGTCGGTTCCATGGTCGGACGGCGTGTGCGGCTGGGCCAGAGGGACGTTCGCCTGCGCTTGGCGGACGCCACCGTGGTTAGCCGTCCCGGCAGCCAGGGCACGGACTGGCGCACTCATCTCAGTCTCAACCTTGGCCTCCTTTCCCTGGACGGGATCGAGATCACAGATGCGCGTGGGGCAGAGACCTTTGTCCGGTATGCCCCCCAACCAGGCGATATCTTGGTTGGCGACGGCGGTTACGCCTACCCGAGCAGCCTGGGAGCGGTCCTGGCAGCCGATGCGGACCTGGTTGTCCGGATCGGGTGGCAGAATCTGCGCCTGGAGGCCGACGGACGGCGTGTGGACATTATCCAATGGCTGCGGAATCTGGGTGCAGGGCCTGCTGAACGGGAAGTATACCTCGAAACACCGCAAGGGCGTTTCCGACTGCGACTGGTCGCTTGCCGGATCAAGCAGGAGACAGCGGATGGCATCCGGAGGCGTCTGATTCGCAACGCACGCAAGAAGGGCAAGATGGTCGATGGGCGAACGCTGTTCGCCGCGGGCTTTGTTGTGCTCATCAGCAGCCTCCGGGCAGAAGATTGGACACCCGAGGAGATCATCGACCTGTACCGCATCCGCTGGCAGGTGGAGCTTCTGATGAAGAGGCTCAAGAGCCTACTCCATCTCGACCAGTTGCGCGCTCAGGATCCAGCTCTGGCCCAAGTCTACTCGCTGGGCAAGATGCTCGGGGCACTGCTCGTTGACGAACTGACCGCTCAGGTTGCCCACCGCTGCCCGGCATGGTTCCAGTCAGTGGAGCGGCCCGTAAGTCCCTGGCGCCTCACCGCCGTGCTGTACGACGCGCTCCGTAGCTGGGTACGCAGGCTCGTAACGTTCGACGGCGTCTTGGCCGCCTTGCCCAGCCTCGGGCGGTATCTGCGCGACAGCCCGCGACGTTGTCCTCAACAATACGCCTTACGCCTTAGCCCGCCGCCTGCTACAAATGCACCAGGTGCCTATGGCAGCTTAAGTCAGCGCGTATCGGGTTCCATCCTCCCGCAGGTTCCAGGATCCGTCGCGAGGGCAGACGGGCCTGATCCCCGGCGAGCCCGGCGCCAGTGCACGAGACTGTGACCTGCGGGAGGGTTCTCGTCCTGCACCATCCAACACCATCCAACGCCCTTGCGCCACGGCGAAGGGTTGGGTCCCTTGGAGTGCCCGCGCGGGAGCCGCAGGCACAGCGTGACCGGCTGCGAGCTGCGCCGCAGTTGAGCCGCACCCACCATGGGACGTTGACTTGTCCGCCGAATTGCGTATGATCAGCATATCCCGTGTCGGCTCTTTGCAGTGTGGACGGACTAGTGCAGAATGATGCTGTCGGCCCTGGCAACGCCGAGACACAAGCGGTTGCGAGGCAAGCGCGAGCCAGTTTGACGTTGGGGGAGGACAGAGATGCCAGTCAAGAAGATCGAGATACGAGAACGCCAGGAGCTTGAGCCGATCCTTGTGAGCAGCCCCGAGCTGATTGAAGAGGGGCTACGGATTGTTGCGCACCAGCTCCCCACGCCCACGGGTCCACTCGATATTCTGGCGATTGATGACGGAGGCGCTCTCGTCGTTATAGAGCTGAAGAACGAGGTAGATGATGGGGAGGGGCCACTCCTCCAGGCATTACGGTACTACGATTGGGTCGTAGAGAATCGGGCCTGGATTGCCCACGTCTACAGAGCCAAGGACATAGACCCGCAGAAGGACCCACGCCTGGCCCTCGTAGCCCCTGACTTTTCGGACAGTCTCAAGAGGCTAGCGAAATACCTCGCCGTTGAGACCGAACTCTACAGGTACCAGGCGATCGAGCTTCCATCCGGTGAAAGGACCATAGTTGTCACTCAGACATACTACCCAGACCGGGCGGAAGTGCCAAGGATCACCACCGTCCCCCAATCGGCAGAGCGGATCCAAGACGCAGACGCAAAAAAGTTGTACCTTGAGTGCCTGGATCAGCTGACAGGGTTAGGGCTCGAACTACAGGCCAGGGCGAATGATACAGTCTCCGCGTTCTACAAGGGCAGGCGCGTCTTGCGCATCTATCCAAAGAGGAGCTTTTTCGGTGTTCGGCTTCAGCACGCTGATTCGAGCATGACCGACAGAATACGTATCAAGGCTGCAGCAGACTGGGGAGCCTTTCTCAGCGAGCATCTTAGGCCGAGGCTTGATGAGCTTGCGGAGGAGTGAGGGAGGGGGTGTTGGCGGGGCGCCGCGGCCAAGAGTGTTTCAGTTGCTCCGCATCCGACCGACGGCCGAAGCCTTAGGCCGCGTCTATGTGGACTCTAGTTCATCAAACGCAATAGGGGTGGTCAGAGTGGATGGAGCAGAACTAAGGCAACTTGTGCTTGATAGGCTCAGGGAGGTCGGATTTGTGATAAAGGAGGATGGCACGCTGTGGCACCCCTTCGGTGGCAAGGAGGGCCTGCGGCAAATGCACAGGCCGGCTTCGCAGCTGGAGATTGCCGCCCGTCAGAATTGGCTCCGCCGTCATCTTCCCCAATACCTCCGTTTCTTCGCCAATGGTAATGAAGTGGCCCCAGAGCGCATTGAGCCGGAGTTACTCGAAGTTGTGACGGAGCGCCAACACAATCTGTTTCGTATGGCCCGACTACTCTGGTCCATCCCATTCTCTAAGGGATATGGTCGCCGCTTGAGGTTCCTGATTGTAGATCGCGCCAACGGTAAGCTAATCGGCTTGCTGGCGTTGCAGTCTCCGCCTCTCAGTTTCCCAGCGCGGGATCGCCTGTTCCGCTATCCGCCTGGAAAGAAGACAGAGCTTGTGAACCAGACGATGGACATTCAGACACTGGGAGCCGTGCCACCCTATGACCGCCTACTGGGTGGTAAGCTCATAGCGCTGGTCGCAGCCTCCAATGAAATCCGTCAGGTCTACTCCCGTAAGTATACTGGACATGTAACCGAGATGGCACAACGGATCTTACCACCTCATCTGGTTGCGCTTACGACCACTAGCGCTTTTGGGCGTAGCAGCCTGTATAACCGTCTGACCCATAATGGCACAGTGATAGCGGAATCTCTTGGCTATACGGAAGGCTACGGCACCTTCCACCTGATGGAACTGTACCCATTGTTCCGCGAGTTCTTGGAAAACCAGGGGATCTCAACGCGAGGCGGCTTCGGCACCGGCCCACGCCGGAAGTGGCAAACCATGGTAAGGGCGCTGGATCGGTTAGGTCTTCCATCTGACCTGCTTCGTCATGGCGTGAAGCGGGAAGCGTTCTTGTTTCGTCTGGTGCACAATCTGGAAGCGTATATGGAGGGCCGTGATGCTGAACCAGTCTACCGCGACCTGCCATTCTCGGACCTGGTCTCGTGGTGGCGAGAACGCTGGTTGCTGCCGCGAGCACAACGTGTGGACGGATGGCGATATTGGCGTAGAGAGGAACTGAAGGGCCTACTGCTGCTTGAGCAGGGCGAGGGCGTGACATGACAGAATCTGTGGAACGTCCCTTCGGCGAACTGCCTGCCGCGCTGGTAGACGAGATCCTCAAACACACGCAGGATCTTGGCCAGAAGCTGCTGGGTGATTTTGCACGGGTACGCGCTCATCGTCAGGAATGGCGAGAAACCCTGGAACAGCGAGGTTTGCTCCGCCGCGATGCTGAGCTTCCCTACGTGCCTATCCCAACCACCTGCGGCATAGATGGCTCTTATGCAGTGGAGCGACTGTTGGCCAGCGATCTGGTAGTGGCCGCTGCCGTGGCTGTGGAAGGCCTGACACCACCTTCAGAGACCCGCTATTGGCCAGAACCTCGCCATCTCGTATGGGTAGACGCAGAGGCTCATGACGCCGAGACGGGGATGATCCTGCGTGCCTTGATGATCGGCATGGAATTGGAGCTGGCCTCGCAAGCGCCGCATGAGGTCGTCTTCCTGGACGGGTCTCTCACGACCCCTCTGATCTACCTCAACCAGGCGTTCAACAAGAGTTCTGCTACTCGGCATCTGCATACGACGGTACGTTTCATTGAGCGGGCGAGCAAGGTCTTGACAGCGTATTCGACGATACTGGCCTCAGCTCGAACCGACCGTTGCTGGCTGGCCCTGCCGAAGTACACGACGAGTCGGGAAATCGGCCAGCAGACGGGGTGGCCCGACACGTACGACGACCGTGGCCTATTGAGCTTCCTGTTGGAGCCAGGTGAGTATACAAGCCCAAGGCAATTGCAGCAGCCATCCGAACCCTGGCACCTGAATCTGGGCCCGCTCGAGCCGGGCACGAGGGAACCGGCGAGTTGCACAGTACAGGAGATCATCTCATCTTTGGCCGAGATCGAGGTCGTCTACTACCGGCCTTATCCTTGGCTCCCAGCCCTGCGAATGGAAGTGAGCCGGGCAGTGGCAGAGAACCAGGCGCGCCTGGCTGCCGCGCTCCACGCAGTGCGGCATCAATGTGGAACACCTGCCGTCATGGAGCCCTATCCTCTCTATATGGCAGACCGAATGGTGAAGCACCTGCCGAAGGCTATTCCTACGTTCCGGCAGGTGACCAGCCAGTATATTGCTGAGACTTATCAAGGAAACATCAGCGAGGTGTTTCTGGGCCTGCACAGCTATCGCACTGAGTCAGGAGTGTGATGCTATGGAAAAGAATCTCGACCAACTTGTGGACGAGGCGGAACGAATCGGCGTTGTTGGCTCGCCATCCTCCACCAGTGAGATGGCGTTAGACATCTTGGCCAGTGCTGTTGACAAGAAGCTCGTGGGGGAACTCGCGCTGTTCCGGTATCGCCAGGATGGCCTTTCGTGCTACGCTCTAGGACAGATCACGGAGGTGAAACTGCGCAACGTCTGGCACGAAGACCCGACGATGCGCAGCCTGATCCGTCAGCGCGGGCGAGTCGATACTGTAAGCGAACGCCAGGATACACACCTGGGAGAGATGACAATCAGTGCCGTCTTCTCGGCCGGGTCCAGCGGCTACCGCCCCAGCATCTTGGGCACTGTCCCTGCGACAGGCACGCCTGTTCATCTTGTCAACGACGCCGTTCTGTCCGAACTACTTCGGCCATACCGCGACCAACTCTTCTACCTGGGGCATGTCTACGGCTCAAGGCCCCTTCTGCCGCTTTGGTTCAAACACTTCGATACTGGTCCACAGGGAGCCGGAGAGGCTTACCATGTGGGCATCTTCGGCAAGACTGGCTCCGGCAAGTCTGTGCTTGCCAAGATGATCCTGCTGGCCTATGCCCGGTATCCCAAGATGGCACTTCTCGTCATTGATCCTCAGGGTGAGTTCGCCAAGGAGGTCAGAGGCGAGACGGTGCCGGGAGAATTCCGATTGCCCACAAAGGCTGTGCTAGACGGACTTCGCAAACCGGTTGAAGTGCACAGCGTCAGGAACCTGGTGCTGGACCGATGGGACCTGTTTGAACACACTCTTCTGCAATCTGGGTTCTTTCAGAGGCTGGGCGTCAAAGCGGCGGACAACCAGCGTCAAGCTGCAGAGGTCATCAGCCAGCAACTCGAGAAGGATGGCGTCCGTCTTGCGGATCTGCATAAGAGAGAGAGCTTCGACAGGGCGTGGCTACGTCTGCAGGAGGAGCGCATCCAGGTGCAGTTCTATGCCGCGAAAGAAGCGAGGGAAAGAGTACGTGAACAGATGCGCAACACCAACCAAGATGACCTATACCAAACGGTTTGGCTCCCTGTGACAGAGTTGTTTCGCGAGGATCGCCCAAACGCCCACAAGGTGGAGCGAATACTCTCTCGTCTTTTCGCTCCTGGCCAGGATCAGCGGCATGTCGTCGTAATAGACCTGTCAGCAGAACAGTCGACTCAAGCCCAGGGGAGTGCTGAAACCTTACCGTTGTTTGGTGGAGATCAACCCCATGCTCAAAGAGCCCCGCTGTTCTGGAATGAGGTGATACAGGCTCTGGTGATCAAGCGATTGCTGGAGGGTATTCGCACAGCGGCGGAAATCTCCTACAAACAGAACCGCAGTCTCAACACACTGGTGCTGATAGATGAGGCACACCGCCTCGCACCCCGTGAAGACCCTGGAGACGAGCAGAGGAGAGCGGTCCGGAGCATCTTGATTGATGCGGCACGCACAACCCGCAAGTACGGCGTGGGATGGCTGTTCATCAGCCAGACGCTCTCCAGCCTGCATCGCGAAATCCTCGAACAACTACGAATCTTCTTCTTTGGGTTTGGTCTGGGAATGGGCGCCGAGTTCAGGGCACTGAGCGAACTGGTGGGAGGGCGAAGCAAAGCGCTTGACCTGTATCAGCTATTCCGCGACCCGCATTCGTCGTTCGACAGCGCAAGCAAAGAGTATTCCTTTATG
>JAIMBM010000103.1 GCA_023511475.1 Anaerolineae bacterium | reverse complement strand
GTGTACCGGTGCAAGGAGTGCCGTGGGTGTCCCCACAGGGACTCGTGCACCAAGGACAAGAGTGGACGGCGGATTCGGGTGCGTCCCCAGGATGCTCTGCTGCGGCAGAACCGGGAGAAGATGCGGACAGAGCAGGGCAAGCAGATGATGCGGCAGCGCGGTGCCGTCGTCGAACCTGTCTTTGCGGTCATGCGCGAGCATATGGGCCTCTTGCGATTCCTGCGCCGTGGTCTGGAGAACGTGCGAGCCGAGTGGCTTCTGCTTTGTGCTGCCTACAATCTGCGAGTGATCTGGCAAGCGTGGAGGTGCAAGGCGGAAGTCAGAGCGGTGACGGCAGCGTAGGGCCCCGGAGAGCCGGAGTTGAGTCACGAGAGAAGGCGCTCCCGGCGGCCCAGAAGGCCGCAAGCCGCTCTCTTGGGTAGCATAGCCCTCGGTCAGCCCTGAAACAACAGATCGGACCGCGACAAGAACGCCCCGAGCGGCTCTTTTGAGTTGCACCGCCGCCTTGTCCACCTCCCTTCTGAGAATATCCCTGCAACAGTCTCGGCCGCGGGGAAGGGGGTAGGGGGATGGGGCAACGGTCCGAGAGGGCGCTCCGCGCGCCGGGCCTGCCGCCCCCTATGCCCATCTCGCTGGCGACGTCGCCGCCTTCCTGTTCGCCCGACACGGGGGAACGGTGGCAGGGGCACCCTTTCTCCTGACCGACCCTGTGCACTGGCCCGAGGGGTGCATGGAATGGCTTACTCTTGCATGGGCACGGGCGGCGAAGCCGGTGGTGCAGCCGTGCCGCGCTCCCTGCGCAGACGCTCGTACATGGCGAGCCAGTCGGCAATCTCTTTCTCGCGGCGGAGGGCTTCGAGTTGCTGGCGTCGCTGGCGGGCCTGGGCGACGCGGAACATGATCTCCCGCTGGACCTGGTGGGGCTCGACAACGTTGCTGAAGGTGAACTTGCCCTCGCCGCCGGCCGTATCGATATCCACGTTCCCATAGCGCAGCGCTGCGGCGAGGGGCCCGGGGATGAGCAGGTTCACATTCTGGATGCGCTCCAGGGTGGCTTCGCGCCGCTCTTCCCTGCCCCACAGCGGGACCTTCTCGACGTCGATGATCCGATCCTCGGTCAGGATGTAGACGTCGTTCTTCCAGTCCTCCAGTTGCCACCAGAACCAGAATCCAATGGCCAGCCCGGCGATGACCAGCCCCAGCAGCGTGCCGAACTGGCCAGGGGTCAGGAGTGGCAGCGCGCCGGTCAGGTAGGCAACCGTGATAACGAGCCAGAGGATGCCCGCGGCCAGCGCGCCCGCGAGGCGCTGCAGGAGGAAGATGTAGTGCTTGCGCCAGGTGATGGTGTTCCCGCGCTCGATGCGGACCGGAGGCAGGATCCGGAAGCGCCGCAGGCGAGGGCGACCCCTCCGGCGCTGAGGCGCTTGCTCCGGTACTGAGGCAAGGCGCTCACGGACCTCGGCCTCGATCTCCTGTGCAGAGACCCAACCCAGCCGGCGCCTCAACTCGCTGCGCACCCGCTCCTGGTGCGCAGCCTGCGTGCGCGCCTGCGCGCGCTGGAGCTGCTGGAAGATGACGTTCTTTGCCACGTCCGGGCTGGGCAGATAGCCGAAGATAATGTTGCCGACATCCCGCTGAGCGGCCGTCTGCACCGTCAGAGTGCCGAAGCCGAGCAGTTGACCGATGCGGTCCCGCGACACGACCACGTTCTGCACCATCGTCAGGGGCGCCTCCTCGCGGGACTCTCGCTGCAGGATGACCAGGTTGCGAGAGACGATGCGCTGCGTGGTGACGGCGAAATAGTCGTTGCGCCAGTCGATCAGATGCCAGGATGCAAGCGCGAGGTATGGAGTCACCGGCAGGGCGAAGAGTATGAGCGTACCGACCGGTCCGAGAAGTAGGGCGCGGCTCGCCAGACCGAGCAGCAAGCTGACCAGGACCAGCCCGGAGGTAGGCAGGAGCATGGCGCGAAGAAACGAGAACCAGTGTCGTCTGGCCAGGTAGACGACGACCTCGTCTGGCGCCAGCCAGGGGAGCCCAGCGTGGCGCAGCTTGACGGCTACGGGCTCCGGGAGGGAGAACTCCCGATCCAGAGTGGGGTCCTCCTCCCGGAGCCGGTTGAGATCGGCTCTGTCGATGGCCAGGGCGACCACGTCGGTCGTGGCCACGACGGTAGCGTCATGGGGCTCGCCGAGAAGCAGAGAGGTGACCCCAAAGTGGCTCCCCGGCCGCAGATAGTTGACCGGCCTCAGGCGCCCGCCCGGGAAGAGCGCATGGACCACGGCCTCGCCCGAGAGGATGAGGTAGAAGGCATGCCCCGGCTGACCGGCAGTGGCCAGCGTGCTGTGCCGTGGAAAGGCTACCTCCCGCGCGATGCCTGCCACGCGCTCCAGGTGCTCATCCGAGAGGCCGGAGAAAAGGGGCACCCCTCGCAAGTACTCGGCAGCCTCCAAGGCCTCCATAGCTCTCCTGCTACCTCCGGACCGGTCGGCGCGTCACGGCGACTTTTTCTGCCAGCCGTTCCAGGAGAGGATCTCTGGCAGCGAGCGGCGGACCCGAGCCGGCGGGTCCTCAGCCGGATAGCCGACCGGGACGAGAGCTACGACGCGCACGTCGGCCGGGATGTTGAGGGCATCCTTGACCACGTCCTCGTCGAACCAGCCAACCCAACAGGTTCCGAGGCCCAGTGACGTCGCCTCGAGCACCAGATGCTCGACGGCGATGCCCATATCCAGCATAAAGTAGTCGAGCTCGTTGCGATGGCCCGAGGCCTGAGGGCGCGCGCAGGCCACGACGATGAGCGGCGCCGCTTCCATGGCCGCCTTCGGTCCCCCGGCCCGCGCCAGGCGGGCGCGCTTTTCCGGATCGGTCACCGCGATAAAGTCCCAACACTGGGAGTTGGCCCAGGAGGGCGCAAGCCTTGCTGCTTCGAAGAGCCGCTCGATCACATCGGGCGCGATCGGCGTGTCCTTCATCCTCCGGATGCTGCGTCGTCGAGCCATGATGTCGAGCAAGTCCGCCATGGTGCTCTCCTCCGTGTGCAGGATGTGTGAGCGGGATACGACACCGCCACTCGAACAAGGGCCCCGCGCAGCCCCGACACTTGGAGTCGCGGGCGGGAGCCCCCTCCCTTCGGCGGCCGGCCTGCGCCGGGGGGCTGCAGGCTAGGCACGCCGACCCTGGCGGGCCTCGCGGATCCACTCCAGCATCTGAGCCACGCGGGCGGTGATGGCGGCAAACTCACCCTTTTCGACCAGGTCCTTGCGGATCAGGTTCGAGCCGACGCCAACGGCAGCGACGCCGGCCTTGAACCAGGCGTCGATGCTCTCTTTGGTCGCCTCGACTCCGCCGGTCGGCATGATGAGAGTCCACGGGCAGGGCCCGAGGATGGCCTTCACAAAGCCCGGTCCGCCGACCTCGGCGCCGGGGAAGACCTTGACGATCTCGACCCCCAGCTCCTCGGCAGCGGAGATCTCGGAGGCGCTGCCGCAGCCGGGCGAGTAGGGGATCTTGCGGCGGTTGCAGACCCTGGCGACCTCGGGGTTCAACACCGGGCCCACGACAAAGTTGGCGCCACTGGCGATGTAGAGGGCGGCCGTGCCGGGGTCAACGATCGAGCCGACGCCGAGGATGACCTCCGGGTTGGCGGTGGCGAAGTGGCGCACGAGCCCCGCGAATACCTCGTAGGCGAGATCCCCGCGATTGGTGAACTCGACCACGGTGGCACCGCCGGCGGCACAGGCCTCTACGATGCGGATCGCGGTCCCGAGGTCGTGGTGGTAAAAGACCGGCACAAGGCCGAGCTCAAGTATACGGTTGAGGACCTGCAGGCGAGTGAAACGGGCCACAGCGCACCTCCTGAGAGGCCACGTGAGGGGGCGGACGCGCCCGGCACGAGCCCCCTCCGGAGCCACCTATCGCGCGACGCGCCCCGAGACGTCCCCGGCCATCAGCTTCTCGACTTCGGCAAGGGAGACGAGGTTAAAGTCGCCGATGATGCTGTGCTTGAGGCACGAGGCGGCGACGGCAAAGTCGAGCGCCTTCTGCCTGTCTGTGCCGAAGGTAAGCAGCCCGTAGATCAGCCCGCCGACAAAGGCATCCCCGGCGCCCACGCGGTCGACGATGTGGGCGATGTCGTAGGTCGGCGCGGTGTAGAGCCGACCGCGCTCCCAGAGCACGCCGGACCAGGTGTTGTGGCTGGCGGAGAGGGAGCCGCGAAGGGTGATGGCGATGATCTCGAGGCGGGGGAATCGCTCGGCGAGCTGCTCGCACACGCTGCGGTAGGCCTCGGCCTCGACCCTGCCGGCAGTGACGTCGACCCCCTTGGCGCGGATGCCGAACACCTTGTCGGCATCCTCCTCGTTGCCGATGGCGACGGTGCACTGCTCCACGAGGCCGGGCATGACCTCGCCGGCCTTCTTGCCCCACTTCCAGAGGTTGGCGCGGTAGTTCAGGTCGCAGGAGACGGTCAGCCCCATCTCCCGGGCGGTACGGGCCGCCTCGAGGCAGACCTCGGCAGCCCCTTCGGAGATGGCAGGGGTGATGCCGGTCCAGTGGAACCAGCTTGCGTCGGCGAACACAGCCCGCCAGTCGATCATTCCCGGCTTGATGGTGGCCAGCGCCGAGTTGGCCCGGTCGTAGATCACCTTGCTGGCCCGCTGCGCGGCGCCGGTCTCGAGGAAGTAGATGCCGAGACGGTCGCCGCCGCGGATGATCTTGCCCGTGCCGACACCGTACTGGCGCAGGAACTGGAGGCAGGCCTCGCCGAGGTCGTTGGCGGGCACGCGTGTGACATAATCGACGGGCAGTCCGTAGTTGGCGAGCGACACGGCCACGTTGGCCTCGCCGCCGCCATAGATCACGTCAAAGGAGCGGGCCTGGGTGAAACGCTGGTAGCCCGGGGGAGAGAGGCGCATCATGATCTCGCCAAAGGTCACAATGCGGTCGCCCATGGGCTCTACCTCCTGTGAGCGGGCACGATGGGCTCTGGACCCGGACAAACATCATAATAGCTTGCGGCAGGGAGGGCGTCAAGTGTGCGCGGCGGGTGCCGGTGCGGGCGCGCCGTACCGCTCTCGGAGCCAGCGCGTCCCAAGCCAGCCGGCAAGGCCAAAGAGCGCGACAAGTCCCTCGATCATCCACATCCCGCCAAGCGAGCTGGCGATGAGGCCCTGCCCGGCCGCCGCGACCGTGTCGACTGCAGTCTTGTAAGCGAAGGCCAGCCAGAACCAGCGCGGCTGACGGACAGCCACGGCGTGGAAGAGAAGGACGCTCGAGAAGACGTGAATCCAGACGACGAAGAAGCGTTCCCACACCGGGGCGATGCCCACGAGCAGGTTGTTGGCCACCGCAATGCGCTCCACATAGCCCGCTGGCAGCATGGAGGGGCCGATCATCGCTGCGAGCACGGTCCCCAGCGAGCTCAGCCCCAGAAGGGCCGCCTCTACGGCCCCGAACCCGATGCCAAAGGCTAAGGCGGCACCCCAGGGGGCACGGCCGAGGGCGGTGTAGCGCAGCGCCAGATAGCTGATGCCCACTTCAAAGATCCCGGTGAGGGCGCCGATGTAGACGAAGAAAACAGGTGCGGCCACGACGGACGGAAGCGCCCCCATCAGGGCTCGCTCGATGGGTGCGTTGGTCGGGATGGCCCAGGCGAACTTGCACGCCACGGTGGCCGTCCAGGCCAGCGCGCCCCACAGCAGGTATCGCCAGCTCAACCGGCGCCCCAGGGCATAGAGCACAAAGCCGAGGGCTACGGCCAGCATCCCGGCGCCCCCTACGAGGGCCAGAGGCGTCACGCGGGGCACGGCAACGGGATACGGCTTCCAGATCAGGCCGTACCTCACGTTCACGGGCCCGTCCCAGGCCAGGCCCAGCTGATACCGCCCGGCCGGAGGATGGAGCGTTACGTTGAAGGCGAAGGGGCCAGGGGCAGAGGCTTCCTCGTGCCACACCGACTTGCCGCTCTCGTCGAGGAGCTGCGCTCGCAGGGTTCCCTCGCTGAGCACGCCGCGAAAGTCGATGCCGATGGGGTCGCCCGCCTGCGCGACCGTCACGCCGAAGGGCATGAACTCGCCGGCGGCCTCCTTGATCAATGTGCCATTCATGCTCGCGCCCTCGAGCGCGGGCGGCTCACTGCTTTCGGCGCAGCCCCAAAGGAGCACCAGGGCGAGGGCGAGGCCGACGACCGTGGCGAACCTGCCGATGGTGTTGGTGTGCACGTTGATGCCTCCTGCAGGCCTGGCGGGGCTTGCTTCAGAGCCCCCTCAGCGCGATACGAGCACGGCGCGTGCAGGGCTGCCATCGCCACCGGCGATGCGCAGCGGAAGACAGATCAGGTCGTAGCGGCCGGGCAGCACCGCTGAGAGATCGATCGTCTCCAGGATGACGACGCTGGCCTCGAGCAATCTCTTGTGCACGGGATGGCCGGCCGTCTTGTACGGCTCGATGGACAGGTAGTCGATGCCCACGAGCCTGATGCCACGCTCGACGATCCATGAGGCCGCGTCGGGCGTGATGGCGACATAGTCGGTGTGAAACTCGGTGTCGCCGCGGGCCCAGTAGAGCGAGTTGCGCGTGCGCAGGAGCAGGCGCTGGCAGTCCCGGGGGATGCTTCGGGCTTCGAGGTCTGAGGCGGTGATCCTCTCCTCGGCCGGGAACTCGACGACATCCGCGGGACCGATGAGAACGTCGAGGGGGAGCTGGTCTACGGTTGCTCCGCCCGGGACAAAGTGAAGGGGCGGGTCAACGTGGGTGCCGCTGTGCACACCCATATCGAGCTGGGAAACGTTGGCGCCGTCCTTTTCCAGGAACCGGCGCCGCTCGATGTGGAGGGGCGGGTCGCTCGGCCAGACGACCAGGCTGTTGCTCAGCGGGACGGAGATGTCGATGATCGGCATGCGAGGGTCCTCCGTTTCACAGTCAGTGTCGGGAGGGCTGCCTGCGCCTCAGGAACCCTCCCCGGCGGACGAGGCGGCTCCCTTCGAGGCGGCCTCCAGCCCACCCCGAGCAAATTGGGTGCCGATGGACCTTCAGAGCACTCCGAACCACATCAGGATCCCCAGCACCACAAAGGCCACGGCCGCTATCCGTTGCAGGACCGCGGCCGGCACAACGCGCCCGAGCGCCTGCCCGCCGAGCACCCCCAGCAGCGTGACGGCGGCGAGGGCGGTGATGGCTCCCAGAAAGACCGCGGCAGGCTTCTGATGCTTGCTGGTCATGCTGATAACGGCGAGCTGGGTCTTATCTCCCAGCTCGGCCACGAATAGCAGTGCAAAAGTCGCTGCGAAAACCTTCCAATCCATGCGAAAACCCCTACAGGCCGGGCACCGGGGTCAGCCAGCCGTGGCGGTCCGGCAGGGTGCCCTCAACAATGCCAAAGAACTCGCGCTGCAGGCGCTCGGTGATGGGGCCGCGCTTGCCGTTGCCGACCGGGATGTGATCGACGGAGCGGATCGGGGTGATCTCGGCGGCGGTGCCGGTGAAAAAGATCTCGTCGGCGGTGTAGAGCGCCTCGCGGGCGATCGGCTCCTCGCGCACCTCGTAGCCCAACTCCCGCGCCAGGGTGATGGCACAGTTACGGGTGATGCCGCCGAGGATGGAGGCGGCGCGCGACGGCGTGCGGATGATGCCGTCCTCGATAACAAAGATGTTCTCGCCGGACCCCTCGCTGACATAGCCGTAGACGTCGAGGGCGATCCCTTCGGCGTAACCGTGCTCGGCTGCCTCGAGGTGGATGAGCTGCGAGTTGGTATAGTGGCCACCGACCTTGGCGAGGGCGGGGAAGGTATCCGGGGCCATGCGGCGCCAGGAAGATACGCCCACATCCACGCCCTGCTCGATCGCCTCCGCCCCCAGGTAGCGCCCCCACTCGATAGTGGCGATGGCCACATCGACCGGACAGGGCCGGGGATCGACGCCAATCGAGTTGTAGCCCCGGAACACCAGGGGCCGGATGTAGCAGGAGCGCAACCTGTTGGCCGCGATGGTCTCGAGGATGGCCTGCCGCAGCTCCTCGGGGGAGTAGGGTATGCACATGCGGTAGATGCGCGCCGACTTGAACAGGCGGGTGAGGTGCGCATCGAGGCAGAACACCGCCGGCCCGACGATGCGGTTATCGTAGGCCCGGATGCCCTCAAAGACGTTGGAGCCATAGTTCACGACGTGGCTCATGACGTGTATGCGCGCGTCGTCCCATGGCACGAGCTTGCCGTTGAGCCAGATCCATTCCGACTTGGCGATGGGCATGGTATCTCTCCTTCCTTCCGTGTCGGTGCGCAGATGGCCGGGCTTGCCAGCGGCCCGGCGGCAGGCGCCGAGGCAGGCCCGGGGCTTATTCTATGAAAAAGCCTCTAAGACGCGAATCGTGCGGGGGGTGATGGGGTAGCGCGTAACTGTTCAGACTCACATCCTGGCAGCGCCGGCGGCCACGTCTTGCCCCCACCCCGG
>JAIMBM010000102.1 GCA_023511475.1 Anaerolineae bacterium | reverse complement strand
CCGCGCCTGGAGGGGTTTCCTTTACAGCTTGCTCGCAGCATGGGCAGCGCTGAGGGCAGGAACCCGCCCCGATTCGCCCTCAACGCTCACAACCCGATAGATTCTCACCCTCTCATTCGCGTAGGCGACCTCGAGCTCGCCGCGACGCACCAGCCCCTCGAACTTGGCGCGAGAGGCCACCCCATAGACGACCTCCTCCAGCTGCCCAAAGTACACATACTGCACCCGAAGCTGGCGCATCAGCGCCAGAGTCACCTCGGGGTCGTCCATCCGATAGAGCGCATCAGCCTGCGAGGCACGCTCGGACACCACCTCGGCCGGACGCTGCTCGGCCTGGTGCGCCCCTACCAGCGTCGGCAGCCCAGTGTACGAGGACACACGCATCCCACCTTCACGATAATAGCCGAGAGGTGCCTCAGCAATGACCGGCGTGCCTCGCACGTTCTCGAGGAGCCAGCGGATGGCCTCATAGTCATAGCGCAGGACGATCGGGTGCTCCTCATCAGGCCACCGGTACACGCCGGTCCGCATATAGGCCAGGCCATCCAGAGTGCCCGTCGGCGGGGGCCCGCCCGGGAAGCGCTCGTTCACCCGTGCCACGACCCCCAGCGGCACGTAGGCCAGACTGATCGCCGCCAGCGCCACCATGGCAGCCGCCCAGGCCCCAGGCAGGAATCCGCGCCGCCGCACCCACTCCAGCACCTCCGGCAGGCCGGCGCTCAGGCCTACGGCAAGGAGCAGCCAGGCCTGTATGCCGAACTTGAAGACGGTGTTCATGCGCTGCCACTCGCCACCCTGAAGGAAATCGGCCAGGAAGGCCACTTCGGTGCCGGCCAGCACCACACACCCCGCCGCCACCAGAAGCCCACCCAGCCGCTCCTCCATACAAGTCCGCTGCCGCAGCCACAGCGCCAGCCCCAGCACCATCGGCGGGAGCACCAGGGCGATCGGGGCCTCGCCCGCCAGGAGAACAACCACCGTCGCCGCGACGACCGCCGCTGCCAGCATCAGCTGGCGCCTGGCCGCGAGGAGCGATGCAGGGCTCAGGGCGCGCATCAGCCCCCGCGCCCGGGCCGCCTTCGCACCGAAGGCCAGCCGCCACAGCCGGCCTGCGCCATCCCTCCCGCACCACCACCGTGGCACGAGCCACCCATACGCTGCCACCAGCCACAGCCCCCACACCACCAGGAAGTACCGGGCGCGGGTATGTGCCGGCTCGAACCGGGGCGTCGCCGACGGCGCTGCATAGTGGGCGTAGAAGGGTGCGTACAGGGTGCCGGCCAGGACCACGAGGGCCACCGCCTGCAGGAGCGCCCGCCACCCCACACGCCTCTCGATGCCTACCCACACCAGCACCACCACCACCAACCCCAGATAGGTCGGCAGGTCCCAGGTGTTCAGCGGGCCGAGCGCCCCGCCGATGAGGGCCAGCAGTGCAAGCGACCACCTTCCTCGGAGCGGCCCCACGGTACCCCAGCCCTTAGGGTCCGGTATCCCCGGCGTGGCGAGCCGGGCGCAGCCGGCCCCGGGGGCCACCAGACCCACGAGCGCCACCAGCAGCCCCAGGGCGAAGGGCATGCCCATCATGTGGGGGTGCAGGTCGGCAAAGAGAAACGAGAAAAAGGGGAACTCGTTGATGGTGTTGGGGATGATCCGCGTGGCCTCCCACCAATAGTCGAAGGCCG
This sequence comes from Anaerolineae bacterium, assembly GCA_023511475.1. Lineage (GTDB taxonomy): Bacteria > Chloroflexota > Anaerolineae > SpSt-313 > SpSt-313 > SpSt-313. The sequence goes on along the minus strand of JAIMBM010000102.1, from coordinate 6,841 downwards.
GCAGGTTCCCCTCTCCGCTCAGCCACCGCACAAGCCCCGCGAGCAGCGGCTGCACCGCCTCGAGCCCTGGCTCCCCCTCCGTCGGGCCGCCTCCCAGCCAGACCAGCCCCCCCAACCACTGCGCGACCACCGTGAGATTCGCCAGAAGTGCCGCCCCCACGGCCGCGGCCATGCCACCCCACAACCACCGCCGACCCTTTCGCCGCCAGGTGAGGGCATGGCCCAGCGAGAAGGCCATGGCGACCGTGAGCGCGAAAAAGGTTGGCACGGCCAGGTTGAAGGCGACCTCCGGCACGATGCCGGTGAGCTTGATCAGCACGTTGACCAGGTACAGGCCATAGTAGTAGTAGTTGATGTAGCCGCCCGCAAAGTAGGGGTCGTAAGGGGGAAAATGGGCGCTCTTGAGGATGGCGTTCAGATAGGCGAACTCCATCATCTTCTCGCCGCCGAACCATGGCTGCCAGAGGTCCGGGTTGCCCAGGCGCACGAGGACGAGGGCCAGAAACGCCCCGGAGAAGAGGAGTTCCTCCCGCAGAAGGAGCCATCGCCGTGCGCGCCACAGGGCGCCCAGGACTCGACGCTGCCGCCTCGCAACGCAGACTCCCGCCACGACGAGCAGCCCGAGGATTGCGTACGCGTGCGGCACCCGGTTCGCCAGGGCCCGGGTTGAGGCGCCCAGCCACAGGAGGTAGCCCACGATCAGCCAGCCAGCCCCCTTGGCCAGGAGATACCCGCGGTCCGGCAGGCCCCGGCACACACCCATGAGGAGAGGCCACGCCGCCCAGCCCAGCAGCGAGACGGCAAGCCACCAGATGAGTACAGCCGCGGCCGGCCCGGCGTTGGCCGCGGGGTTCCAGCCGCGATCGGCAACGACGGGCAACTGATCAACCGGCTCGGAGAGCAGGAGCGGCTTCCCGCTCCCCCCGGCCTGCGGCAGCAGAAAAGGGCGCGTGGCGAGCCCTCCAAGCTGCTCCCGCCGCACCTGATAGATGGTGACCGGACCCCGCCGGTACACGACGTCGAACAGGCTGCCCGCCAGCCGCTCAAACTTGGCGAGCCCCTCCGGGCTGTAGTACGCCTGCTCCAGCTCGCCGACATAGACGTACGACACGTCGTAGAGCCTGAGGAGCCGGATGAGCTCATCCCCGTCGGTCGTGTCGTACATGCGACGGACGTCATCCAGCCGCCAGACAATCGCCTCGCCCGGCACCACCGCGCGCTGCTGCATCTGGTGCCAGTCCCAGCCGATGACGGTCGGCAGACCGGTGTAGATCGAGATGCGCGACCCCCAGCGGTAGAGCGGCGTCTGAGCCTCGAGAATGACCGGCGAGCCCCGCACGTTGTCCTGCAGCCAGCGGATGGCCTCGAGGTCGTGGCGGAGCTCCAGCAGCCGGTCCTGATCGTAGTACTGGGCTGTCTGCATGTAGGCGGTGCCATCGAGACCCGGGCCCAGGCTCCTGTCGAACCGGTCGCTGATCTTGGCGCCGGTCGCCGTTAGGGGGTATAGTACTGCTCCGAGAAGCAGGAGCCCAAGCCCGAGCTGGCAGGATTCCCGCCATGCCGGGCGCCACCTTGCCCATCGCCTGCTGAGCGCCGAGAGCGCCACGGCCGCCGCCACCCCCCACAGCACCCACACCTGCAGGTAGAGCTTGAACACCGTGTTCATCCGGCCGATGTCGCCGCGCAGCACCACGACCTCTACCGCTACGGTCAGCACCAGCCCAAGGCTGAAGAGCATCGCGGCGAATCGCTCCGCCGGAGGCAGGTCCCGCCGCAGCGACAGGCTCATCCCCACAACGAGCAGCGGCAGAGCCAGCCCCACGAGCCACCAGTGCACCATCACCGACGCCGCCGAGAAGGCGGCGAGAGCCATGATCCCAAGCCACCCCACCTGGAACGCCATACCCGGCTGCACCAGGCGGTCAGCCAGCCGCATGTAGCGGCCGATCCTCAGCGGCTGCCCCAGGCTCAGCCGCACACTCCGCGCCAACGCCCCCCGTGCCTGGTACCCAAAGGCGCGGTTCAGCGCATAGATGACCAGGATGAAGAGGAAGACCCCGTGGATCACCACATAGTCACCCACCGGGGTGCGCGCGCCACGCCATAGCTCCACAGAGGTGTACGCCGCACCGTACCGTGCGTGGAAAGGCTGAAACAGCACCGTACTGACGAGCGCCAGGAACAGGAGCCGCTTCAGCACCGGCCAGACCTCGGCCCACCAGGGACCCCGCCTCCCGTGCATCCGGCCGAGGACCATCCCGCCCACGGCCACAAGCAGGTACGTCGGATAGTCCCAGGTGTTGTTCACCCTCAGCTCGCCCAGGACGAGCGCCAGCAGCGTGAGCCCGAGCCACTCGGTCCACTGCACGGTAGCTGCCCAGCGCTTCAGACGCCCTCGCACGCCCCCTGCCGCCATCGGCTCTGCCTTGCTCAGCATCATATCAGCGGGCGAGCCCTGTCCGGTCGGTTCCTCAGGGGGACGAGCCGCCGTCCGGGCCGCCCCGGCATACTGGTTGAGCAGGCTCACGGTCAGGCCGAGAGCCAGCAGCCCGAAGGGGAGCGCGATGAGATGTGCATGCAGGTCGGCGTAAAGGAAGGTGAAGTAGGGGAACTCGTTGATCTCCCCGGCGCTCATCACCCGGCTTGCGTTCCAAAACCACCAGTCCGGGTTGATTCCCAGCGGCCGTCCGGCCAGCACCCGCAGCAGCCCATCCAGCGTCCTGACCAGCCCGGCGAGGCCCGGCAGGGTGCTGCGGAACTCGAGCTGACTTGCCGCCTGCAGGCCCTGCGTCAGCAGCCGCACCTGCCCCAGGTTCCCCAGCATCGTGACGAGAAGCGCCCCAAAGAGGCCGAACCGCGCCGCGCGGTCCATGGCCGGGGCCGGTTCGTCAATGCCGCCTCCCGCGTGCCCGACGAGCCCGGCGACTACTGCATAGGCCCCCATGGCGGTCAGTGCGAAGAGCGTCGGCAGCACTAGGTTGTAGGCCGTCGTCGGCACGATGCCCGAGAGCTTGATCAGGGTCGCAACCAGCACGTGCCCAAAGTAGTAGTAGTTGATGTAGCCACCAGCATACCAGGGGTCATAGGGCGGGAACCACGTGCTCTTGATGATGGCATTCAGATAGGCCAGGTCCATCGGCTTCTCGCCACCCCTCGCCGGATGCCAGAGGTCCGGGTTCCCCATGCGGACGAGGAGGAAGGCGCCAAAGAACGCCAGGTAGAGCCCCTCCTCAAGGAGGAGCGTGCGCCACTCCCGGCGCAGGTAGGCCCGCATCTCACTCCACCGCCGCCTCGCCAGCCAGAGAGCTACCACGAGCACCGGTAGCACCTGAGCAACGATGGCGAGCCTCGTGTACGGCAGAAGGTGCAGGCTCGCCGCCAGCCAGGCCAGGTACGAGACGAGCAGTATCCCTAGCCCCTTGGCAAAGATGAACCCCCGGTCCCGCAGGCGCCGGAAGGCGTGATAGGCAATCGGCAGCGCAATCAACCCCAGGAGCTCGGTCACGGCCAGCCACGCCAGCACGGGCAGCCGGTTGGCCAGATCCATCCGGTTGAACATCGCCGACCACGTCCCACCGGCACGCTGTGCCGCCAGCTCCGCCTGCCGCAGGAGGAGAAGGTGCCGGGAGCGCATCGTCTGGACTGGGCTCAGTCGGATCACCCGGTCGACCGGGATATCGCCCAAGAGCTCCCGCACCCGCGCACTGGAGTAGGCAGCCGTCTTCTCAAAGATGATGACCTTGGGGTGATCGTAGACGGTGAACGTCTCGTCGGCTCGATCGTCCACAAGCTCGATGGGGCCGAGGTTGGGATACGAGGTGAACACCCTGAGGATGCGGAACCCGAGATCACCCGAGAACAGGTACCGGTAGTAGGCGGTCGTCAACGGAAAGCGCTCGGGCAGACGCGGGATCGATTCATAGACCCGGTTGCTCGAGAGGACGATATAGTCTGCCTGGTCCAGCCAGCTGTAGAGGGCATCCCGCTTCTCGGGCGTGTCCTCCCAGTAGGGGTCTGTGCCCAGCATGTTGTAGTATCGGCCGGCGTCCCGCCCGTCGACGTTCTGGGGGATCGGGTCGTCCCAGTGCTCGAAGGTGATCGTGGCGCCCGGGGGAATGTTCTCATAGACCCAGCGTGAGGCAGCAACCCGCGTAAGGGGCCGACGGTAGATGTTGGTAAAGGCCTCGGCATACAGGAAGGTGCCCAGCACGATCACACCCGCCACAACCAGCGCCCCCGCGGGCGCCCGGCGGGCAAGCATCCGCCTCCAGGCCGGGGCCGTTGCGCCCGCCAGTTGCCGCGCCTGTCGCCACAGCCAGAAGACAAAGTACGCCCCCAGGAGCACCAGCACCGGGTAGAAGGGCAGGAAGTAGCGGATCGACTTGACAAACTGGATGCTCAGATACAGGAATGGGAAGGTCACCCACACCAGGGGCAGCAGGTGCTCGAGCTTGCGCCTCCGCCAGAGCTCGGCCCCCGCCACCGCCCAGCCGAGCCAGGCCGCCAGCCCGAGAGGCAGCCCCATGCCCCACAGCACGATATTCCGCAGCGCGTACCACACCGGCTCGCGGTCGGTCCACTGGTGGCTCGGTGGCATGTCGATAGTGCCGTTCATCATGGCCGCGGCTCGCCTCATGTCCTCCAGCCAGCGGGGCGAAAGCTCCAGGCTGAAGGGGCTTGGGCCAGTGAAGGCGTAGGGCTGGGCCACGCGAAAGGCCACGAGGGCGATGAGCAAGGTCAGCGCAAGCCCCGTCCCGGCGCGCACGATGCCGCGCTGCAGGGTCACGACGCGGCCTGCCCGGTCGTCGCGCCCATTGACCTGCATGAGGAGCGACAGCGGCCCAAGGCTCCGCCGCCAGAGCACCCGCACACCAGCGTTCCAGGTCTCCGGCAGCGGCTCGCTCAGCGCCCGCACCAGGCACGCCGCCGCGATGACCAGGGCGAACATCGCCATGTTGATCTTGCCGGCCATCGCCAGGCCAAAGCTCGCTCCCAGGAGTGCCCAGTCCCCCCAGCCACCGCCCTGCATAACGCGCACCGCAAAGAGGAACGCCAGCGTCACCATCAGCGTGATATAGTTCTCCACGGTGTAAAAGTGCGAGTGCTGGATGTTCAGAGCGGTGCACGCCATGAGGAAGGCGCCCAAGAGCCCAATCCACCGCCCGTACAGCCGCCGACCAATGAGGAACACCAGAACGATGACCAGCAGGTCATAGCCGGCCGACACAACCCGTCCGACCAGGTGGACCTCCCAGTAGGAGCTCTTGTTCAGGAGTAACCCGAGGCCCTTGACCAGAAAGATGGGCGCCGTCCCGTAGACAAACATGCCCACATCGCGGTTGTACGGGTTCAGCGGCGAGCGCGCCTCGTCAAAGTACTCGGCCAGGCTCTTCGGCCAACCCAGCCGGCTCGTGACATCGGTCAGGAAACGCTCATCCGGGTGCAGGTGGGTCCCCTCATCCCAGTTGACGCCCGTGAGGCGCATCGACGCCCCAAGGAGCAGGATGGCCACGAGCGCCAGCCTGACGAACTGCTGGGTGCCCACATACGCCCGCAGCCGCGCGAGCCCGCCCCGTCGGCCCTGCTCCTCGCTTTCGACCTGGGACCTCTCCAGGCATTCCTGCATGGCGCTATCTCTCTCCATAGAACGTCACAAAGGCCACCTCGCCGTTGTTGTCGCGGTGGCCGATGGCCACCCCACGCGGGAAACACTCCCGCAGCATCTCCAGGCTTTCCCTGTCGCCAGGATGCACCACAAAGAGCACCTTCCCCTGCACGGTGGAGAGCGGTGCCCCTTCCGGGTCCAGCCTCGGCAGCTCCCAATCCCACGACCTCGACTTGACCCGAAGCTGCGCCCGCAGGGCGTTGCCATCGAACCAGTGGGGCCACACGACGACGTAGGACTCGCCCTCACCCTCAAAGCCATCGAGCACCCGGGCGATCTCTAAGGATATCGCATAGTTGCCGCCTGGCAAATGCCGGACATAGTCCTGAAAGTATCCCTGCCAGGTCTCTCGCAGCTCAGCGCCGAGGAGCCCGACCATCACCACCGCCGGGAGGACGCCTGCGCCCCGCAGCCATCCTGCCACCTGAGCGCTGCCCCAGAGCCCCGTGCGACGCCAATCGACGGGATGGAGGGTCGCAACCCGCCGGTACAGAGCCACGAGCGGCAGGGGGGCCAGCAGGTACGTCGAGGTGATGACCCCCGAAGCCCGGCCTGCGTTCGGGACCTCATTGGGGAAGGCCAGCGCCAGCGCCGTCGGAAAGATCATCGCAGCCAGAAAGGCCAGCACCATGGCGTTGTGACCGCGGCGGAGCCGAAGGAGGCTGTACGCCAGCCCGGCAGCAAACAGCACGCCACTGACCGCCCCGAGATGCCTCCTGTGGGGCACGTTCGTGTAGGCGACGACATCGCCCCGCAAGTTGAACATCCCTGCCGCCCGCCAGAGGTTCGCCACCAGGACCCGCCAGGGCTCCGCAGGCAGCGGCACTTCGGCATCCGTCAGCCGCGTCGCCACGCGGAAGGCATAGACCTCCGGCTGCTCCAGAATGTAGTGCCCCAGCGGCAGGAAGACCAGCACGGCCGCCAACACCAGCCCAACCAGCCCCCACCCGTAGCGACGCAGCCAACCCCTCCCCGAGCGCACCATCTCCACCGCCAGCACCAGGCCGAGCGTTGGCGGCACCACCAGGAACGAGTTGTACGTGTACATCCCCAGCCCCAGCACAAGCCCAGCGGCTACGAACCCGGCCCCTGAGCCCCTTCGCAAAGCCCGCACCAACGCAAGCATCAGAAGGGCCAGAAACAGCGGCACCAGGATCGCCCGGTAGCCCGACCGGC
>JAIMBM010000101.1 GCA_023511475.1 Anaerolineae bacterium | reverse complement strand
CACCGTCTCAGACTGCGCCTCGACCCCAGAGACGGCGTCAAAGACCACGACTCCGCCGTCCAGCACGCGCAGGCTGCGCTGCACCTCAGCCGTAAAGTCGATGTGGCCCGGGGTGTCGATGATGTTAATCTGGCGGCCGCGCCAGGTGCAGGTGATCGAGGCGGAGGTAATGGTGATCCCCCGCTCACGCTCCTGCTCCATCCAGTCCGTAACCGTTGTACCCTCGTCGACGTTGCCCATGCGATGAGTACGCCCGGTGTAGAACAGAATGCGCTCGGTCGTCGTCGTCTTACCGGCGTCGATGTGCGCAATTATCCCTATGTTCCTTACCTGCTCCAAAGGAACTGGCGTACTCATTCAGCGTCTCCGAAAGATGCCCCGAGACCTCAGGGGGCAAACTGTCGAGCCAATGGCTCTCGGACGGCCTGGATGGCTATGGATCGTTTGTCAACGCAGCCCGCACAGCGGCGCGCCGGCGAAGCGGATGCACCGCCACGCAAGGCGTCCGGCTGCCGCCCCTACCAGCGGTAGTGGGCGAAGGCCTTGTTAGCCTCGGCCATGCGGTGCGTATCCTCGCGCCGCTTCACGGTCGCCCCGGTGTTGCGCGCAGCATCCATTAGCTCGCCCGCAAGCTTTTCGGCCATAGAGTGGCCGGGCCTCGCGCGCGCCGAGTTGACCAGCCAGCGCAGAGCCAGTGACGTGCGGCGGTCCCCACGGATCTCGACGGGCACCTGATAGGTGGCGCCGCCGACTCGCCTCGGCTTGACCTCGATCAGAGGCGTGCAGTTCTTGACCGCCTGCTCAAAGACCTCGAGCGCCGGCCGATGCATGCGCTCCTCCACCAGGTCGAAGGCGTCGTATACGATGCGCGTGGCAAGGCTCTTCTTGCCGCACCGCATCACCTTGTTGATCAGTTGGGCAACCATCACGTTGCCGTATCGAATGTCGGGCTCTACGACCCGTCTCACCACGTGGCCGCGCCTGGGCATATCACCGATCCTCTCTCACAATTCGGTGGACGCCTCGATGGCGTCTCCGCGTAGTCCCATCCTTCTGTGCCCTGGGCCAACCCGGTTTTCAGGCACAAGATACAGGATACACCGCGGGGGGAGTTACCCTCACGCTGTATCCTGTATCCCCATCCTGCTGAGGTGCGCCCCAAGCTCCAGGCAGCCGCGCACCCGAACCCAGGTTACTTCTTCGGCCGGTTGGCCCCGTACTTGGAGCGCCCGCGCTTGCGGTTCTCAACACCCGCTGCGTCGAGCGCGCCCCGCACGATATGGTAGCGTACACCCGGGAGGTCCCGCACACGGCCACCTCGCACGAGCACCATCGAGTGCTCCTGCAGGTTGTGCCCCTCCCCGGGGATGTACGCGGTGACCTCGATCCCGCTCGTCAGGCGGACGCGTGCGATCTTGCGCAGGGCCGAGTTTGGCTTCTTAGGCGTCGTCGTCTTGACCTGGGTGCAGACTCCACGCTTCTGCGGGGAACCCCTGGGCCGACGCGACAGACGCCCGGTCTGGGCATTGTACGAGAAGCGCAGGGCCGGTGCTTTGGTCTTTTTCCTGACCGGTGCTCGCCCTTTGCGTACCAACTGATTGATGGTCGGCAAGCTTCTCCCCCTTCCACATGCTCGTAAGTCACGAACCTTAATTCTAGCACGCCATGCCAAGTCTGTCAACTCGGCGGGCCCTTCGGACTTGCCGGCCCCCCACAGGCCTAGCCCAGGCTCTCAAAACCGCTGCTCAGGCCACCAAGGCCCAACCGCGGCAGGGCCTCGACCGTCTCCTCGCGCCCGAACTGCACGCGCTCGTTCTTCTCGTTGTAGACCTCGACCGACAGGCCCAGACTCTGCAGTTCCTTAACGAGCACCCGGAAGGACTCGGGGATGCCGGCCTCGGCAATCTCCTGCCCCTTCACGATGGACTCGTAGGTCTTGACCCGGCCCGTCACGTCGTCAGACTTGACGGTCAGCATCTCCTGGAGAGTGTGCGCCGCACCGTAGGCTTCCAGCGCCCACACCTCCATCTCGCCGAAACGCTGACCACCGAACTGCGCCTTCCCGCCGAGCGGCTGCTGCGTCACCAGAGAGTATGGTCCGGTCGAGCGCGCGTGGACCTTGTCCTCCACGAGGTGCGCCAGCTTCATCATATAGATCACGCCCACCGTCACCGGCTGATCGAAGGGCTCACCCGTCTTGCCATCGTACAGGATCATCTTACCGCTAATGGGCAGCGGCTTGCCGATCCGCAGCGCGCATGCGGTTGCCGCATGCCGCAGCTCGTCGCCGCTGAGGTTGCTGGCATCCTCGCCGGCCTCTTCGAGCCACAGGCGCAGCATGGCCTCCACGCTCAGCCGGTCGGCCTCCGCCCGCTCAGACAGGGGTATGCCCTCTGTCTCGAACACGAGCATCCGCTCTGGCTCATAGCCCTTCTCGCGCAGCCACTGCGCCAGCCACAAGTGCCGCGCCAGCGTGCGGTCATGGAGGACTGCCTCCATGTCCATGTCCGGCGTCAGCTCCAGGTGCTCTCGGAGGTAGGCGTACCGGATCTCCTCGTCGTCTTCGAACTCTTCGAAGGGCACGCCCAACTCGCGCAGCTCGGCAATGGCCCGGTCGCCCAGCTCTTCCCACGCCTTGTCGATCAGCCAGGCGCGTGCCAGCTCAGCCTCCAGCTCCGACTCGCTCGCACCGTCGAACACTGGCGAGATCGCCCGCAGGCCAAGCCGGCTTGCGGCCCAGCCCAGGTGCGTCTCCAGGATCTGGCCCAGGTTCATGCGAGCCGGCACGCCCAACGGGTTGAGGATTATGTCCACCGGCGTCCCATCCGGCAGGTAGGGCATGTCCTCCATCGGCACGACCTTGGAGATAACGCCCTTGTTGCCGTGCCGGCCGGCCATCTTGTCGCCCTCGGTGATCTTGCGCCGTTGGGCCACCGAGACGCGCACCAGCCGATCCACGCCCGCCGGCATGTCGCGGTGATCGTCCCGCGAGAACTCGCGGATATCGACCACCTTGCCCTTCTCTCCATGGGGCAGGCGCAAGGAAGAGTCCCTCACCTCACGGGCCTTCTCGCCAAAGATCGCCCGCAGCAGCTTTTCCTCTGGCGTCAGCTCCGTCTCGCCCTTGGGCGTGATCTTGCCGACCAGGATATCCGCTGGTCCCACCTCGGCGCCAACATAGATGATTCCGTTCTCGTCGAGGTTGCGCAGTGCCTCCTCGCCGACATTCGGGATATCGCGGGTGATCTCTTCGGGTCCGAGCTTGGTATCCCGCGCCTCAACCTCATGCTTCTCAATATGGATGGAGGTGAACTTGTCCTGTCGGAGCAGGTTCTCGCTGATGACGATGGCGTCCTCATAGTTCCCGCCCTCCCAGGACATAAAGGCCACCAGCACGTTCTGGCCGAGTGCCAGCTCGCCCATGTCGGTCGAGGAGCTATCGGCCAGCACCTGCCCTACCGTGACCCGCTCGCCCTTGTTGACGATGGGGCGCTGGTCGATACAGGTGCTCTGGTTCGAGCGGTTGAAGCGCCGCAGCGGGTACGTGTGCTGGCGCCCCTCCGCATCCTCGACGACGATGCGCTTCCCCGTGACGCTCACGACCTCACCGTCGACCTGGCTCACGAGCACCTGCCCGGAGTCGATCGCGGCCTGCCGCTCCATACCTGTGCCCACGATCGGCGCCTCCGGCAGGAGCAGGGGCACCGCCTGGCGCTGCATGTTGGACCCCATCAGCGCCCGGTTGGCGTCGTCGTGCTCGAGGAACGGAATCAGCGCCGCCGAGACGCCCACAATCTGCTTCGGCGAGACGTCCATGAACGAGACACGCTCCACGTTCTCGATCAGGAACTTTTCGAAGAAACGCGCCTCGACGCGGCTCTCGAGGAACCGCCCCTTCTCGTCCAGAGGCGCGTTTGCCTGTGCAATGACGTACCTGTCCTCCTCATCGGCGGACAGATACACCACCTCGTTGGTCACGGTGGGCACGATCTTGATCTCTTCGAGCGGCAGCCTCGAGAGGCGCTCGGCCAGAGCCGCATTGATCTCGGTGCCACTCTCCGCGATGACTTCGCCGGTCTCGGTGTCCACGATCCGCTCGCGCAGGATGTGACCGACGGTCGACTCGGGCTTGTTCGGGACCGAGCGCACCACCCGGCGGTAAGGCGTCTCGATAAAGCCGTACTCATTAACCTGCCCATAGGTCGCCAGGCGCCCGATCAGGCCGATGTTCGGGCCTTCCGGCGTCTCGATAGGGCAGATGCGGCCATAGTGGCTGTAGTGCACATCGCGCACGTCAAAGCCGGCGCGCTCACGGCGCAGACCGCCCGGCCCGAGCGCCGAGAGCGTCCGCTTGTGGGTCAGCTCGGCCAGCGGGTTGGTCTGCTCCATGAACTGCGAGAGCTGGCTGCCGCCAAAGAACTCGCGGATCACCGCCACCACCGGGCGGATGTTGATCAGGGCGATGGGCGTCATCTGCTCCGGATCGCGGATGCTCATGCGCTCGCGCACCACGCGCTCCATCCGGAGCAGCCCGACTCGCAGCTGGTTCTGGATCAGCTCGCCAACCGTCTTCACGCGGCGGTTGCCGAGGTGATCGATGTCGTCCGGCTCCTCGACCCCGTTGTTCACCTGGATCATCCGCGCCACGATCCCCACCAGATCGCGCTTGGTAAGGGTGCGGTGGCTGATCGGAACGTCCAGGCTGAGCCGGCGGTTCACCTTGTAGCGCCCGACCCGCCCGAGGTCGTACCGCCGCGCATTGAACAGAAGCGAGTCCAGGTAGCCCTTGGCGTTCTCAAAGGTCGCCGGGTCACCCGGGCGCATCCGCTTGTAGAACTCTTCCAGCGCCGACACCGCATCGTGGGTCGGATCACGCTCGATTGTGCGCTCGATGAAGGGGTGCTCCGGGTCCTGCAGGCTGGCGAAAATGGCCAGCAGCTCCTCGTCGGTACCCTGAGTGATCTCGACATCGCCCGGCATCTGCGGGATGACCCCCAGAGCGCGCAGGAGGACGGTCACAGGAATCTTGCGCTTGCGGTCAACCTTGACCGAGAGCACGTCCCGCTTGCTGGTCTCAAACTCGAGCCAGGCGCCGCGGTTCGGGATCAGCTTGGCCTGGCACAGCAGGCGACCCGTCGGCCGGTCCTCCTCTACCGTAAAGTAAGCCCCGGGCGACCGAATGAGCTGGCTCACAACCACGCGCTCGGCACCGTTGATAATGAAGGTGCCGGTCTCAGTCATGAGCGGAAAGTCGCCCATGTATACATCCTGGACGAGGTGCTGGTCCGTCTCCCTGTTGTGCAACATGACCGTCACGTAGAGCGGGGCGGCATAGGTCATGTCGCGCTCGCGGCACTCGGCCTCGTCGTATTTGGGGCTCTCGAGCCGGTATCCGAGGCCCCACTGTCGGTTGAACTCTTCGTCCAGACCGGGAAAGTGCAGCTCGAGATTTCCGTTAAAGCTGGCGATCGGCGAGGTCTCGTGAAAGAGCTCCCGCAACCCCTCCTGCAGGAACCACTGGAACGAGTCGATCTGAACCTGGATGAGATCAGGTACGGGATGGATGCTCAAAAAGCGCGCATAGGACTTGCGGCGCTGATGGTTCAACTGGTTCCACACATACGTTACGCTGGGAACGACACTCGTAACGGCCACTCAATCCCCTCCTCGGCACGCAGCTTTGGCCTTAGACACGACCGCCGCGGCGCAAACGATGCCTCGCCCTTGCGGGCGAGGCACCCAGAGTCATGTTTGACAATAAGGCACCGCACGGGAAGCCAAAACCGTCAGGGCGCTCTGCGTGCGCACCTTGCGCAAACCTACATTATACGCTCAAGGGCTGTCCCTGTCAAACTAGCTACACTGGGAGTACCCGCACGCGCGGCACACGCCACACCCCTCCACGATCTCGAGCATCGAGCCGCAGTCGGGGCACTCGGGGCTCATATCGGGGGTAACCTGAACGGAGTGCGCATGGCTCTGTGAGGATGGGCTGTCGCCGCTGATAGAGCGCTCGAGCGCTTTGGCCACCGCATCGGGACAAGAGAGTGTCGAGCCCCCGTTGTGCCACGAGGGAGACGGGCAGCGCAGCCCCTTGAGCTGCTTGATGATTGCCGGCGTGTCAACCCCAGACCGCAGCGCCAGCGACACCAGTCGGCCCAGCGCGTCGCTGAACGCCGCCGTGCAGCCGCCTACCTTGCCCATCTGCAGGAAGACCTCGCATAGCCCCACCTCGTCCCTGTTGATGGTCACATACAGCGTACGGCCACAGCCCAGCACGATTTTCTCTGTGGACCCGTAGGTCACAACCGGCCGCGGACGCGGCGCCAGCCTGCCCGACCGCTTCTCCCCCGCGCTGACCTCGGCCGGGCCGGCGCTGACGCCCCGGTTGAGCACCTGAGTCTCGCGGCTGCCATCCCGGTAGACCGTCAGACCCTTGCAGCCAAGCTCGTGCGCCAGCAGAAAGGCCTCCCGCACCTCCTCGCGCGTGGCTTCATTCCGAAAGTTGATCGTCTTGGACACAGCGTTGTCGGTAAACCGCTGGAAGGCCGCTTGCATCCGCACATGCCACACCGGCGACACGTCGTGGGCCGTGACGAAAACCGCCCGCACGTCGGCGGGAATCTCCTCGATCTCCTGGCAGCTTCCCCGTCGCGCCACCTCTGCCATGATCTCCAGACGGTCAAACCCTCTCTCGCGAGCAGCCTCCGCAAAGAGCGGGTTGATCTCCGGCAGCTCGTCCGAATCGAGCACGTGCCGCCGCGTGTACGCCAGCGCATACAGCGGCTCCACACCGCTCGAGCAGCCGGCGATGATGCTGATCGTGCCCGTCGGCGCCACCGTGGTCGTCGTCGCGTTGCGCAATCCAACCTTGCGGATCCGCCGACTCAGCTCATCCCACTCCAGCGGCGGGCGATCCGAGAGGAATGGAAGCCCCCCGTCCCCGGACCCCTCTTCCGACCTGGAGATGGGAAGCCATCCGCCAGCCCAACGGGACTCGGCAAAAGCCGGGAAGGGGCCGCGGGTCATCGCCAGCTCGCACGAGGCCTCCTTGCTCCAGAAGCTGATCGCCTCCATGACCCGGCTGGCAACCGCCTCCGCTTCCGGCGAGTTGTAGGGTACACCCAACGCCACCAGCAGGTCGGCGAACCCCATCACTCCCAGGCCGATCTTGCGAGTCCGGAGGCTTGCCTCCCCAATTTCGGGGAGCGGCCAGCGGTTCACGGTGATGGCCTGGATGTCCCGCTCGGAAACAAAGCCAGCGCTCCCCAGCGCGCGCTGCAGTTGATCCTTGATTTTGTGTTCGAATGTTTCGTAAGGCGTCGCAAACAGCTCGTAGCGGCCCGCCTTGAACTGCTCGCGCGCCGTCAGTCCCGGCCGGCATGGCGTGCGCAGCATGTGCACGACGCAGGGCTCTTCCGGCGTCGACGGGAATTTGTAATCGCCCATGGACACCGGGAAATCGAGCATGGTCGTCGAGAAGTAACTTCCGGGAGCATAGATGGCGTTGATTCCCAGTTTTTGAAACGCCGTCCAATTGCGCAGCTGCACGTTCACGTAGACAAGCGGCTGTTTGACGGCATAGGCCAGCGCCTCCTTCTGCGTCGAGGACATTTCCGGGCAGAGATAGGGGACGATGCAGTTGTAGCAAGCCAGCACCGCCCCGTTTCCTCGCGCTTTGTAGAGCTTTCCCGCCAGCGAGTAGGTGACCTCCACTTCCTTGGCGGTCTTCGGGTCGCTGGCATGTTTCACGCGGACGGCCGTGCTGTTCAGGCGAATCCGCACACTGGAGGCCGGGTCGTCCAGCTTTCTGTAATCCATTTTCGCTGTCACGATGTCTTCCATGCTGTTGCCGGGGGCGCTGCCGGGAACCAGCGAACGCACCAGCATCCGCGCAATCGAGGCGTTGCCGTCCGGAAAATGAAAAATGTACGGTTCCTCTCCCCCCTCCTCATCGGCGGCTTGCGCGCTCCGCCGCTTGGGCGGCGCGATCTTCATTCCCTGAAATCCGGGATAGCTCATCCAGTGGCAGCTTTCCGCCGACACCGCATCAATCCCCACACAATAGAGATCGTGCGGCAAAGTCTGATAAATCTTTGCCACATCTTCGTGAACCTTGGCGTGCTTCAGGAGAAATTCCTTGTAGCTGATCGAAGCGAGCTTGTCGCGTTTCTGCTCCGGAGAAAGTTCCGGAAGGTAGTCGACCTTTTCTTTTTGCAGGCGCACCAAGTCTTTTCGCGCCTGGTCGGAAATCGGCATTTTCGCCACGGACTCTGCGGGAATGAAATACCCGGGGTCGTATCCTTCCCCGCCGCCTTGCAGCAGCCGGTCTTCGCTGAACGTTTCCTTGTCGAAGAAATAAGCGGATTTCAGGCCCTTATAAACTTTGTTGTCGTCGAACTCCTTTTCGAATTTCGCGGGCTCAATGCCCAACTCCGACATCAGGCCGCGGGCTTCCTTGCTATACGGGAAGGGGGATTCAATGGAGACGGTGCCGCCATTGGCCAGAAGCATGTGGCCGTCCACGTGAAATTCGTTGCGCTTCGCGTGTCCGCCAAAATCGTCGTGATTGTCCAGAATCAGAATGCGCGC
>JAIMBM010000100.1 GCA_023511475.1 Anaerolineae bacterium | reverse complement strand
CCCCCCCCCCCCCCAAAAACACCCCACTTCTGGTACCCCCCTACCCCGGCGGCCCCCGGGGCGGCCGCGTGGGAAGGAGGCACGGCGGAGGGGACTCCCCCACACGGGACCATTGGGTGCCATCCCGGCGCCTCGCCTGTCGGTCGAAGAGGGAGACCCCCTCGACCGACAGGCCCCTGGCACGCATTCTGCTCCATCCCCCTCAGCCCCTGCATAGAGAGAGGAGGATGGTTCGGTGGCGCGCAATGTCTCGCAGGTTATCGTCGAGCAACTCGGGGAGTGGGGCATAGAATACGCCTTCGGCGTGATGGGAGCCTCCATCCTCGGCCTGGTCGATGCCATCCGCCGGCAGGACCGCGTCCGCTTCGTGGCGACCCAGAACGAGCAGGCAGCAGCCTTTGCAGCCTCGGCCTATGCCAAGCTCACCGGGATGCCGGCTGCCTGCGTCGCGCCCGCGGGCCCGGGGGCAACGAGCCTCATGACCGGCATCTACGATGCGGCAAGCGATGAGGTGCCGCTCCTGGCGATCACCGGCGACGTCCGGCGGACCTGGGAGCACGAGAAAGCCTGGCACGAGATCGACGAGCTGGCGCTCTTTGAGCCGGTCAGCGTCTTCAACGCGCAGATAGACACGCCGCCTCAGGCGCCGCTGCTGGTAGCCGGCGCCGTGCACGCGGCGGTGAGCCGCCGCGGCGTGGCGCACCTCTCACTGCCCATCGACGTGCAGATGACGGAGGCCGATATCGACCCCATCGGTCCGCACGGGCATCTCGCCTGGGTGATGCCAGTAGCAGCCGAAGAGGGGGTCCGGCAGGCCGCACGGCTGCTGAGCGCCGCCAGCCGGCCGCTGATCCTGGCGGGAGGAGGCGCGCTCGGCGCCCGGGAGCCCCTGCTCGAGCTGGCCCATCGCCTGGGAGCCCCGATCCTGACCACCTGCCGCAGCAAAGGCCTGATCCCGGCCAGTGAGCCCCTCTACATGGGCATCCCCGGATTCGGCGGCACGCCCCTCGCCGACTCCCTGATGCGCGAGGCCGATACGATCCTTGTCGTCGGCTGCTCCCTCTCGCAGAACACCACCGGCGACTGGCACCTCATCGGCCCCGAGCAGCAGCTCATACAGATCGACATCGAGCCGGACAAGATCGGGCGGCTCTTCCCGGTCGAGGTCGGGCTGTGGGGCGACGCAGCGGCGACGCTGCGACAGCTCTCCGCCTTTCTGCCGGAGGGACGGCCCCACACTTCCTGGAGCGACCTTACGAGCCGCAAGCTGGAGATGCTCGCGCTGATCGACGAGAAGGCGAGGCTTGAGGTCTCGCCGATCAAGCCGCAGTTCGCCGTCCGTGCCCTTCAGGAGACCCTGCCCGCCGACGCCATTGTGGCGCTGGACACGGGCGACAACGCCTTCTTCATGTGCCAGCAGTACCAGCCCAAGGGAGAGCGGTTCCTCATCTCTTACCACCTCGGGAGCACCGGCTTTGCGCTGCCGGCAGCCATCGCCGCGGCCCTTGCTTTCCCCGAGCGGCAGACGGTGGCGGTCGTCGGCGATGGCGGCCTGAGCTTCTCCCTCGGAGAACTGATCACCGCGATCCAGTACTCGCTTCCCATCACTGTGGTCTGCTTCAACAACGCGCGTCTCGGCATGATCGACTCTGAGGAGGAGCAGGCCGGGATGGCGCCCTTCTTCACAGAACGGCCGCCCGTCAGCTTTGCCAGCGTGGCGCAGGCCTGTGGCGCCCAGGGGGTACGTGTGGAGGAGCCGGGGGCGCTCGAGGCCGCCCTGCACCGGGCCATGGCCACCCGGCAGCCGTTTGTCGTCGACGTGGCCATCGACCCCCTCGAGCGGCAGAAGACGGCCCTCGAGCCGGCGCGTGAGGTGGTGGTCTAGCCTCCGAGAGGTCCCATGCCCTTCCTTTGCGCGGTGGCCCGTCTGCCTGTAGAATGGGGCGCCGGGCTGCCGCGCCTCGGGCATCGGCAGCGCTGCCCGGCCCCTTCCCGGGCGCCGCGGCGTCCCTCGGCGGAAGGCAGACACGTCAAAGGAGACAGGTTTGGCCCCCCAGATCGGCTGCAACTACTCCGGTCCGCTCATGCGCCTGCTGGCCGAAGGCGCCGCCGACGTCGACTGGATCAAGCTCGCCCGGCAGGATACCCTGGCAGAGGACCTGGCCGCGGCCCGCGCCGTGCGACCGGTGCTCCTCCACCATCTCCCGCCGGCCGGGGCCCGTCCAGAGGTCTGGGAGGGGTTCCCCTGGGCGCTCCTCTCAGAGCACCTGGCGATGGCCGGGTCACCCCATATCGCCCTGCACCTGTGGATCGGCTCGGACGACTGGGACGAGCCGGTCGATATCCGCTGGCAGAGCGCCGATCAGGCGCGGCCAATCCTTCAGCGCCTTGTCGCCAACACCCGCCGCGTTCGGGAACAGACGAGCCTTCCGGTGCTCATCGAGAACGTCCCCTACTACGGTGCCCGCGGCTCTCTGCGCCTGACCATCCAGCCGGAGGTCCTGTGGCAGGTCGCTGAGGAGGCGGGCGCCGGACTCTTGCTCGACGCGGGCCACCTCCGATGCACTGCCTACAACCTGGGCGTCGACGTCCACGCCTATGCCCAGGCGCTACCCCTCGGCCTGGTGCGGGAAATGCACGTCAGCGGACCGCGGCTCACAGGAGCCTCTCTCGTCGACCGCCACCACGCGCTGGAGGACGAGGACTATGCCCTCATCGAGTGGCTGCTCGAGCGGACGCAGCCACAGATCGTCACCCTAGAGTACGGCGGGACGGGAGAGCCGATGGAGACGGCACTGCGCAACGATCCGATTGCGCTGCAGAGCCAGCTTGTGCGGCTGCGAAGGCTCATGGGCCTGGCAGCGACCCGCTAGCTCCCCGCGCCCAGCAGTCCGGCGATGGCCTCGAGCCCGAGGAGGTAGCTCCGCCACCCAAAGCCGGCGATCTGCCCGACGCACACCGGCGCGAGGAGCGAGACGTGCCGGAACGGCTCCCGAGCATGGATGTTGGAGAGGTGGACCTCAACGGCCGGCTTGCCGACCGCCTCGATGGCATCCCGCAGCGCGATGCTCGTATGAGTGAGCGCGCCCGGATTGATCAGGACGGCATCGGCCCAGTCCGCCGCCTCGTGCAGGGCGTCGATCAGCTCGCCCTCGTGGTTGCTCTGGAGGATACGCAGGTGCATCCCCAGCTCGGCGGCGCGCGCTTGGAGGCGCGCGTCGATCTCGCTCAGGGTCATACGCCCATAGACCTCGGGCCGGCGCCTCCCCAGAAGGTTCAGGTTCGGGCCGTGGAGCACGAGCACATTAGGCATCTGCCATCACCTCGCGCCAGGCCGCGGCGAACTCGTCGCTGCTCACCCCATCCCAGAGGACCACTTCCCCCAGGCGAACCGGCAGCACAAAGCGCACCGCGCCATGCTGTCGCTTCTTGTCGCTGGACATGGCCGCCCAAAGCCGGTCGGGCTCGATTCGCGGGCCGCGCACCGGCAGACCGAGCCGCTGCAACAGGCCGACGAGGCGGTCCTCCAGCGCGGCCTCGCAGAGGCCGAGCCGCACTGCGAGGCGCGCCGCCGTCACCATGCCAATGGACACCGCCTCGCCGTGCCGCAGCGAGAACCCCGAGAGCCGCTCGAGCGCGTGCGCCGTCGTGTGCCCCAGGTTCAGCACAACGCGCCGACCCCGCTCCATCGGGTCCGCCGCGACCACATCCACCTTGACCCGCACGGCCTGCGGCACCGTCCAACCCAGGGGCTCGGGCCCGTGGGTCTCGAGGTGCCTGAATAGCTCGGGTGCGCCGATGATGCCGTGCTTCACCACCTCGGCCAGGCCGGCGCGCAGCTCCTCCGGCGGCAGGGTACGAAGGAGCTCCGGGTCCACGACCACCAGACGCGGCGGATGAAAGGCCCCGATGAGGTTCTTGCCGCCTGGGTGGTCGATGGCGACCTTGCCGCCGATGCCCGCATCGACCTGTGCCAGCAGGGTAGTGGGGATGACGATCCACGGCAGCCCCCGCAGCCAGGTCGCGGCTGCAAAGCCTGCCACGTCGCTGAGCGCGCCGCCCCCCAAGGCAATCACAGGCGTGCCCCGCTCTGCCTCGGAGCGGAGCAGGCCATCGTACAGGGCCTGCAGCGTGGCATAGGTCTTGGCGGCTTCGCCGGAGGGCACCTCGAGCCATCCGGCGCGGATACCGCCAGCCGATAGCGCCCGCTCCAGGGCCGCGCCGTGCAGCCGGCGCACCCGCGGCTCGGTAACGACGACCGCGCGCCCCTCAACCCCGACGGCCCGCAAGAGGGAGGCACTCCGCCCCAGCAGCCCCTCGCCTGCAGCCACGTCGTAGCCTCCGGCCGCCGCGGGGAGAGCCAGCACCTGCAGCGGCGCAGCGGCTCCCAGCCCGGCCAGGCGCTGCACGCACTCCGCCACCTCGGGGATGCTTAGATGGGTCACGTCCAGGCGCAGCGGGATGGCCTCGTACGCTGCCCGGCGGCTCTCCAGGAGCCGCTCGACGGCCTCCCGCGGGTCCGCACCGGCGAGGAGCGGACGGTCCGACGTGCCCTCGAGCCGCCGCAGGATCTCCTCGGGCGCGCACTCGAGGAGGACCACCGTGGCATGCTCCAGAAAGGCCTTGCGGTTGGCCTCCGGCACCAGCGCCCCGCCCCCCGTAGCGATGACCAGCCCTCGCTGCGGCGCAAGCTCCCGCGCGAGCGCCGCCTCCGCTTCCCGGAACGCCGTCTCCCCTGCTGAGGCAAAGCAGGCCGAGATAGTCATCCCGAGGCGCTCTTCAAGGACAGCGTCCATATCCACGAACGGACGCCCAAGCGCCTCGGCGAGGGCCCGGCCGACGGCGGTCTTGCCCGTACCCATAAAGCCGGTCAGCACGATCGAGCGGTCACTCATCGTCAGGGTCCAAACCTGCCGCGTCCGGGACGGGAACAGATCGCGCCCTGCCGCTGCCAGAGCCGACGCTGAGACCCACGAGATACGGGCGCCTACTCCCGGCCACGGCGCATCTCCCCCCGTATCGCTGCAACTCTCTCGACCACCTGCTCGAGGCGGTCCCCGCCACAGCACTCGATGAGCGCGTCGGCGACGACCCACGCTACGGCAGCGGCTGCAACCACGCTGGCCGCCGGCACGGCGCAGATGTCGCTGCGGCGGTAGACCGTCTCGGCCTCGGCACTGGCGGCCAGGTCGATGCTGGGCTGCGGCCGGAGGGTCGTCGGGATCGGCTTCATCGCGGCGCGGACGACGAGCGGCTCCCCGTTGGTCATCCCTCCCTCGAGGCCGCCCGCCCGGTTGGTCGGTCGGACGATGCGTCCCTCTGCCCGGCGGATCGGGTCGTGCACCTGCGTGCCCCGCAGCCGGGCGTTGGCAAAGGCAGGGCCGATCTCCACGCCCTTGATCGCCGGAATGGAGAGGACCGCCGCGCCGAGGCGAGCGTCCAGCCGGCGATCGGGGTGCACGTAGGACCCCAGCCCGGGCGGCAGCCCCCAGGCCACGACCTCAACGACCCCGCCCAGCGTGTCGCCGGCCTCGCGGGCCGCGTCAATCGCCGCTACCATCGCCCGGCTCGCCTCCGGGTCCAGGCAGCGCACGGGAGATCCGTCCGCCTGTGCGGCGCGCTCCTCGAGAGGCACGTCCGTCTCCTCAGCGGAGACCTCGCCGATGGCCACCACGTAGCCGACCACCCCTATTCCGGCCGCCCCGAGGAGCTTTTTCGCCACCGCGCCGATGGCCACGCGCATGGCCGTCTCGCGGGCGCTGGCGCGCTCGGCCACCCCCTCCACATTGGTGAACCCATACTTGAGCGCCCCGGCAAGCTCTGCGTGGCCCGGCTGAGGTACGGAGCGGGGCGCCCGGGCCGCGTCGCCGAACTCGGGGCGCGCACGGTTGGCGATGCGCAGGGCAACCGGTGCGCCGGTCGTTACCCCGCCCAGCACCCCGGCCACAATCTCAGCCCGGTCCGCCTCGATCTGCTGCCGGGCGCCACGGCCGTAGCCCGCCTGCCGGCGCGCCAGGTCGGCCGTCAGGTCCTCCGGCGTGAGGGGCAGCCCTGCCGGCAGGCCCTCGATGATGCCAAGCAGAGCGGGACCGTGAGATTCCCCTGCCGTGAGGAACCGAAGCATGCTATGCCTCCGCCGCCGCGCGCATCATGACCTCCACCGGAGCCGCCCGGCCCGTCCAGCACTCAAAGCTCAGCGCCCCCTGGTAGACGAGTACGCGCAGGCCCTGGATCGTCCGGCAACCCCGAGCCGAAGCCTCGCGCAGCAGGCGCGTCTGGCGCGGGGCGTAGACCAGGTCGAGCACCGTCAGCTCCGGGGGCAGGGGCAGATCATCCGGCAGGGGTGACTCATCCGGACCCGGCTCCATGCCGACGGACGTCGTGTTCACCAGCAGGGTCGCCCGCTGCAGGGAGGTTTCCAGGGCGGCCCTGTCGGCCAGGGGGATCCCAACCAAGCGCCCGCGGACCCGGCCCTGCAGGCTCTGGGCAAGGGCCTCCGCCCGCGCCAGCGTGCGGTTGGCTACGGTCACCTGCGCGCCGGACTGGGCAAGCGCATAGACCGCCGCGCGGGCGGAGCCGCCCGCCCCGAGCACCAGCGCCTCCCGCCCCTCCAACTCCACGTGGGCCTCTGCCAGGGCAAGCAAGAGCCCCCCGACATCGGTGTTGTCGCCCGCGAGCCGCTCCTGCTGCACGGTGAGCGTGTTCACCGCGCCGACGGCCTCAGCAGCCGGCGTCAGCTCATCGCAGAGCGTCGCCGCCCGCTCCTTGTGCGGTATGGTCACGTTGGCCCCCACAAAGTCGAGCGCAACCAGCCCGCGCAGTGCCGCCTCCAGGTTGCGGCCTGCAACATGCAGGGGCACGTAGCACCAGTCCAGCCCCATGGCCCGGAAGGCGGCGTTGTGCATGGCCGGCGAGCGGCTGTGCGCGACCGGGTCGCCAATCACGCCCACCAGTCGGGTGGAGCCTCGAATGTCACAGCTTCCTGCCATCGCTCATCTGCC
The DNA here is from genome assembly GCA_023511475.1 of Anaerolineae bacterium. GTDB lineage: Bacteria > Chloroflexota > Anaerolineae > SpSt-313 > SpSt-313 > SpSt-313. The sequence goes on along the minus strand of JAIMBM010000100.1, from coordinate 1,617 downwards.
CTCAGGTCACGGGCTAGAGCCCGCGGCCGCTCACGCCACCTCTGCGCCCAGGGCCCGCAGTGCGGCGAAAAAGCCGGGAAAGGACTTGGTCACCGTCTCGGCGCCGCGGATGACCGTCTCCCCTTTGGCGACAAGCGCGGCGACGGCGAGGGCCATGGCCATGCGATGGTCGCCATGGGCGTCGACCGTCACGCCGCGAAGTGGCGTTGGCCCCTCCACGACAAAGCCATCCCCCATCGCCTCGATGCGGGCGCCCATGGCCCCGAGCTCCTGCGCGACGGCGGCGATGCGGTCGCTCTCCTTCACGCGCAGCTCCGACGCGTCCCGCACTACGGTCACGCCCTCGGCCTGCGTCGCAGCGACGGCCAGAACCGGCAGCTCGTCGATCAGGTTCGGGATGAGGGCGCCCTCCAGGGTGACCGCACGCAGGGCGGCGGAACGCGCGACAAGATCCGCCGTCGGCTCCGGGCCATCGGCGTCGCCCTCGGGCAGAGTCGGGATGGCGATCACCTCGACCCCCATGCGCCGCAGCACCTCCAGCACGGCGCTGCGCGTCGGGTTCAGGCCGACGGTACCGATGAACACCTCCGAGCCCGGCACGAGGCTCGCGGCGACCAGGAAAAAGGCCGCCGCCGAGATATCCCCCGGCAGCGCGAAGGCCCTTCCCCTCCAGCGCGCCCCGCCCACGAGGCGGATGGCACCGTCGCGGACCTCGACCGGTACCCCGAGCCAGCGCAGCATCCGCTCCGTATGGTCACGGCTGGGCACGGGCTCGTGGACGACCGTCACTCCTTCAGCGCTCAGGCCTGCAAGCAGGATAGCCGACTTGACCTGCGCGCTGGCCACCGGCAGGGTGTAGTCGATGCCGCGGAGGCCTCCGCCTCGGATGGAGAGCGGCGCATGGCCAGCGGCATCGGCGGCCTCGATCCGGGCACCCATACGCCTGAGCGGCTCAACGACGCGATCCATCGGGCGGCGGCGCAGGGGAGGATCACCATCGAGGGTAGCGGCCAAGGGTTGCCCGGCAAGGACTCCGGCGAGGAGGCGCATGGTCGTGCCGGAGAGGCCGCAGTGCAGGACGCCTGCCGGCGTCCCGAGGCCCTTTGGGCCCCGGCCCGCAATGCGCAGCATCCCCGGGCCCGCCATCTCCGCGGCGGCGCCGCAGGCGCGCAAAGCCTCGAGCGTGCGCAGGGAATCGTCGAGAGGGTCAAAGCCACGGATCTCGCTCTCTCCCTCGCCAAGCGCCGCAAGGATGAGCGCCCTATGGGCGATGGACTTGTCGCCCGGCACCCGGACCTCGCCCCGGAGCCTCCTGCCGGGCCTTATCCACACGTCCACTGCCGGCCTCCCGGATCAGACGGACACCAAAGGATACCGCTCCCCTCGGGACGTGACCCAGCGCAGTAGGGAGGATGCGCCAGCGCAAACCAGGGGAGGCCCATAGAAAGCACAACGGAGCCGCGCCCTCACGCCCGGCTCCGTCGCTCGTGGCGAGATTATAGGGGAGAAGAGGGACCGGGTCAAGCCGGACCCAGAGCCGGGGTATATCCCACAATCGTCGGCGCATTTCGGGACGAGTGGTACGTGTGGGTTCCACACTTCGGCCCCCGTTCAGAG
>JAIMBM010000010.1 GCA_023511475.1 Anaerolineae bacterium | reverse complement strand
CTATGCATGTTAGGTGTGCCCGCGGGGATGGCTGGCCTCATGATCAGCATACCCGCAGGGGGCGCGGTCGCGGCGCTATCGACAGCTTCGGTGATAGCCGCGACTGTCGTGAAGCCCTCCTCCGCAGAGGCTGTGCCCGCACTCATTGCGATTTGGACAACCGCTGGCCTAGGCATCGCCGCCGCTCACTTTGCGGGCGAGGCAGCGGAATCGATATGGAGAAGCTATGTGCGCACGCAACAGCTGCTGGACGAAGCACGAGAGCAGCGGGTAGAGCTGAAGCAGACGCAGGAAGACCTTGCGCAGGCCAACGCCCAGCTGACACTGTTATCAAGGCGCCTCAGCGCTATGTACCAGGTGGCCGAGGAGGCACGACGCGCCAAGGAAGAGTTTGTGGCCAACGTGAGCCATGAGTTGCGCACGCCGCTCAACATGATCATCGGGTTCAGCGAGATGATCACCGATGCGCCCGAAACGTACGGCGTGGCCCTGCCCCCCGCCTTGCTCGCGGACGTAGAGGTCATCGTCCGCAACTCCAGGCATCTGGCCAGTCTCGTCGACGACGTGCTAGACCTTTCACAGATAGAGGCGGGCCAGATGGTGCTCAACAAGGAGCCTACTGGCCTCCTACAGGTGATCGATGAGGCGGTCATCGCGGTACGGCCGCTCTTCGAGGCCAAAGGGCTGAGTCTGGAGGTCGAATGCGCCGGACACGTCCCGCTCGTGCTGTGTGATCGTACACGAATTCGGCAGGTCGTACTCAACCTTCTGAGCAACGCAGGTCGCTTCACGGACAAGGGCGGGGTGTTGGTACGCGTGCGCAGCGAGGAGGACGTTGTGGTCGTGAGCGTCGCGGACACCGGCCCGGGCATCGCGCCACAGCATCGCGAGCGCATCTTTGCACCCTTCCAGCAGGCGGAGGCGTCAACACACAGGCGCTACGGAGGCCGTGGGCTGGGACTCGCCATTAGCAGACGGTTTGTGGAGATGCATGGCGGCCGAATGTGGTTGGAAAGTGAGCCAGGAAGAGGCAGCACATTCTACTTTAGCCTGCCTACTCGGGAGAGCTTGCCGCCCATCGATTCGCCGGTGCGGTGGCTTTCTCCTTATCACCAGGAGAACCCGCGCACGAGACGCTCCAGGTCACCACGGCCGGAAAGCATCCGCCGCATCGTCGTGCTGGAACCAGGAAACGTGCTCAGCCGCCTCCTCGGCCGCTACCTCGAGGGGACGCAGATCGTCCGTGTCGCCACCATCGAGGAGGCAATGGAGGAACTGGCGCGGCTCCCGGCGCAGGCTCTTCTGATCAACGATCCTGCCGTCGAGCGTGCAGTCCGGTTCTTCAGCGAGCACGGTTCAGGTCTTCCTTTTGGCACTCCGGCGATCGCATGTTGGGCTCCGGGTGAAGACGACGCAGCGGCTCGCCTCGGAGTAGTTGCCTACCTGGTCAAGCCCGTCTCACGAGAGGCTCTAACCAGGGCACTCGATGCCCTTGGCGACGAAGTGCGAACGGTGTTGCTCGTTGACGACGACGCCGAGGCACTTCAGTTGTATGGCCGCATGCTCGCCTCCACAGGTAGAAGCTACAACCTTCTGCGGGCATCCAACGGCCAGCGCGCGCTGGCCCTCCTCCGCGAGCGCAAGCCGGATGCGGTCCTCCTCGACCTTGTGATGCCTGGCCTCGACGGGTACGCGGTGCTCCGCGAGAAGCGGGACGATCCGGCGATCAAGGATATCCCAGTGATCGCCATCACAGCCGTAGATCCGGTGCGCGAGTCGCTGATCAGCGGTTCGCTCGTGTTACTGCGACATGGAGGTCTGCGGGTCCGCGACCTGATCGCGTCCATTGAGGCCTGGGGGGCAGATGGGGCTACGCCAGCAGCCTATCCAGGGCGGCGATGAAGTCGGCACGAGTGACAGGCTTGCGTATAAAGGCGCTGACCCCAAGCGAAAACGCGAGCTCTTCCTGGGGGAGGATAGTGCAGGCAAGTACAGGAATGCCACTTGTCGCGGGATGCTGCCTCAAGCGCCCCAGCAGTTCCCAGCCGTCGACCTCGGGCATCATGACGTCGAGCACGATTACCTGCGGCTGCCACTGGCACGCGAGGGCCAGGCCCTCGTCAGGGTTGTGTGTTCCTTGCACGAGGTACCGTGTGCCGGCGGCGTAGCGCTGAAACAGGCGCACCGCATCAGGATTGTCGTCAATAACGAGGACGGCCACCGGTGACGGCAGGGACAGGATGGCTCTTGCTTCGCCGTCCCTACGCTCCCAGATCAAGTTCGCACCGCAGCCGTCTGCGAGCCGACGAGCAATGTCGAGGTTGGCCCGATCCTCCGGCGTAAGCTCCTGACCGGCACCGGCGCCGATGCCTGTCACGAGCAACTGGGTTCGCGCGGGCCCGGTGACCGCCGCAAGGGTCACTTTGCCGCCGGCTGCACAGCGAATCACGACGCAGAGAATACTCAGAAGGACCTGACGCAGCAGAACCGGGTTGACCGGGAGTGTGACGCTCGGCTCGGCGAGCTCTATCTCAACTCGGGCGCTATACCGCCTGGCAATCGGCTGTATCAGGTCCCGCACTGCAGAGATGACGCCCTGAAGGTCCACCGGTCTGACCGGCCCGAGCTTCTCCAGCCTACGCAGTTCACTCACGGGCGCAGACTCGATAGTCCTCGGCTCGATGGAGTCCCCTGCACTCGCAGGCTCGCTGAGCGCAATCTGCACGCCGTGTCTCTGGCTGAGACGCTCGGCCAGGACCTCTAGAGCTCGCTGCTGCTCGCGCTTAAGCTGACGGATGCTGAGGGCCAGCTGGCTGGCAACCTCCTCCTGGCTGCACTGTTGGACGTATCGGTAGTGAAGCACCTCATAGACGCGCCAAGCTGGCGAGTGCGCCGGTGCGTTGTGGCCCGGCTTGAGCGACTCGATGGCCTCGATGAGCGCCTCTCGCAGCACGGCCGCACTGGTCGTGCGCTGTGGATGCTGCACTAGGATAATCAGGGGACTTGATTGGAGCATCCTCGGTTCGTAGAGGTGGTTGAGGGCGGAACGAAGATCGGCAACGGAAAGCACGACACTCGGCATGGCCCGTTCCTGGCCCCTTTGGGGCCCAACGGCGGCCTCAAAGCCGCCAAGAAGACTCCCCGGTCTGGTATAATAGGCATTGTAAGAAGCAGGCGGCCGTCTGTCAACGCGCCTGGATCTGGTGCTCTCGTTCCTGCTCTGGCTGGAGCCGGCCGGATCTCTTGCCGCGAGATGCAGCCACGGCGATTACCGCAACACCGTGCGATCAAGCACTAGCAAGCGAGGTACGTCACGACCTCAGTGGCGCGTACAACCGGGATGCGGCCTGTCTTCGGGCGCGTTCGGGCCCCTGGACCGGTGGTAAGCCTGTCGGGTCTGAATCCAGCACAAAAAGGAGATGTGGAGATGGAGCGACTATCGCGACGCAGCCTGCTGCGTTGGCTGGCAGCGGGCACAGCAGGTACCGTTCTGGCAGCTTGCGGCCAGAAAGCTCCGACGACTCCCATGGTGGTCAGAGAGACGGTCATCGTGGCAGGAACTCCGCAGGTGGTCGAGAAAGTGGTCACGGCGACTCCTGCCCCCGGCGGGCTGGAGGCCAACGCCCAGCTTACACTGTGCACCTGGGAAGGAGGCATTACCAGAGACACCATCGAGGCTATGATCAAGGACTTCACGAACCTGACCGGCATCAAAGTGACGCACATGGTGCCGACCGAAGCTTACATGGACAAGCTGCAGGTGATGGTAGCGGCCGACCAACTGCCGGAGGTGTTCTACATCTCGCGGGGGTACATCGCTGACTGGGCAGAAAAGGGGCAACTCCTGGACATCACCGAGCAACTCAACAGCGATCCTACCGTCAAGGTCGACGACATCGTCGAGGCGAACCTCAACCGCATCGGGGGGCACTGCTATGCGGCGTCGGTGACCACAGAGCCGCAGGTCATGTTCTATAACCGCGACGTCTTCGACAAGGCCGGAGAGCCCTATCCCCCCGCTGAGGTCGGCAAGGCCTGGAAACTCGACGATATTATCCAGGTCGCCAGACGTCTGACAGTCGACGTCAATGGGAGGCATCCGGGCGAAAGCGGTTTCGACCCCGACAACATCGACGTCTACGGTTGGGAGTGGTGGAACTGGATCGGCGGAGAGAATGTTTGGTGGATGAATGGGTACGAGCTGTACACCGGTCCCGACCTCATGCAGGTGAAACTCACGCACCCTGAAGTCATTGAGGTGTACCACAAGCTCAGCGAGATACCAAACCTACATCATATCGCTCCACCCGCGGGCTACTATGACAAAGTCGGATTCGGTATGATTCAGGCCATGGCCCGTGGCAAGATCGCCATGATCACTGGAGCCAACTGGCTGCTCCCAGAGATCGTCCAGAACAAGTTCAACGTTGGGGCCGCCGTGCTGCCTCTACTTGGACCAAAGTATGCCATCTGGGGAGCTGGCGAAGGGCTCAGCATCAGCGCCAAGACCAAGTTCCCTGCCGCATCGTACAAGCTGCTTTCGTACATCGCTTACGGTCAGGGCACGGCGTCCGTGTGGCGCACCGGCCTGTGGATGCCTCAGCTCAAGAGCCTGCTGGAAAAAGAGGAAGGCTGGAAGACCTGGCTCGTCGCCGGAGTCCATCCCGAGGAGTATCCTACCGCCGCTTGTATCCCCGCCGCCCGCTACCTGAAGGTTGGCCCCCTCCGCAAGGGCGCACAGGAGGTATGGGACAAGTGGATCGGGCCGGCAATCGACGATGCGCTCTTTGGACGCAAGCCGCCCGAGGAAGTTTTGGCAGACGCAGAGGCGAAAGCGAACGAGTTCCTGGCGGCGAACCCGCCCTGGTTCCCCTCCTGAACGGGTCGGATTGCTCGTGGGGGCATGGCGAGTTCCGCCACGCCCCCGACACTACCTCTGCCAGGTTCGGACGAGGCTGGAATGGTTGAGCGGACATGTGAGATGAGACGCGAGGCGCATATGCCGCGCCTCGCGCCTCGCCCGGCAAATCGTCTCAGCGGGCGCCGTCGTCGAGAGATTGCGCTCGGCTACCTGTTCATCTCCCCGGCGATCCTGGGTTTGGTGGTCTGGACCGTCGGCCCCCTGGTATTCTCCATCTGGCTTGCATTCCAGGACTGGGATATCGTGTCGACCGCACGGTTCGTCGGCCTGGAGAACTTTCGTACGGCCCTGTTCGGAGACGAGTTCTTCTGGATTTCATTGTGGGTGACGTTCAAGTACACGATAGTCAGCGTGCCGACCACGCTTACCGTCTCCTTCCTGCTCGCGCTGCTGCTCAACGCGAACGTGCGCGGGATGCCTGTCTACCGCACGCTCTTCTACATGCCCAGCCTGACTCCAGCTGTCGCCGGGGCAGCTCTCTGGAAGTGGATCTACAATCCCGAGTACGGGTTGGCCAACTACTTTCTTCGGCAACTAGGCCTGCCAAAGCTCAACTGGCTCTTCGATCCCGTTTGGGTCATGCCTGCACTGTGGCTGATGAACCTCTGGGGAGCAGGGGGCGGAACAGTGATATTCCTCGCCGGGTTGCAGGGTGTGCCGAAGGAGTACTATGACGCAGCTTCGATCGATGGCGCGAACGCCTGGGGGCGCTTTCGCCATATCACCATACCCATGGTCTCCCCGATTATCTTCTACAACCTCATCATCGGGATAATCAATACGTTCCAGGTGTTCACCGCTGGGTATCTGATGACGAACGGTGGCCCGAGCAATGCCACCCTCTTCTACGTGCTCTACCTGTATCGTAACGCGTTCAAGTGGCTGAATATGGGATATGCATCCGCGCTGGCCTGGATACTCTTTCTCCTAGTTCTGGTCGTGACCATGTTCGTCTTCAAGTACATTGGGCAGATGGTCTACTATCAGGAAGAGATCAGGGCCTGAGTCCGAGGTGATCCGTCTATGTCTCATCTGGCCCGAACTGCTTCACGGCGCTATCGGAACCCGTGGCGGCGGTATCTGTTCCGAGCGACTCTACACGCGACGCTCATCGCCATGGGCGTTGCCTTCTGCGTGCCTTTCGTGTGGCTGGTCGGCAGCTCGCTGAAGGAGCCGGCGCAGATATGGGTCTATCCGCCGGAATGGATACCACACCCCGTGCGATGGGCTAACTACACCGAGGCCCTGGCGAAGATCAACTTCCTCCGCCTCGCTCTGAATACGCTGACCGTGAGCGTCTTCTTTACCCTAGGCCTGGCTTTCTCTGCGTCATTCTGTGCGTACGGATTCGCCAAGCTGCAGTTTCCTGGCCGTGACCTGATCTTCATGGTCCTCCTCAGCACGACCATGTTGCCCGGCATTGTGCTTATGATACCCCAGTTCATCATGTTCAAGTACCTCGGCTGGATCGATACCTACCTCCCCCTAATCGTCCCGGTGTACTTTGGCGGCGGTGCCTTCAACACTTTCCTGCTGCGGCAGTTCTACCGTACCATCCCCGCCGAGCTATCGGATGCCGCGCGGATCGACGGGTGCTCCGAGTTTGGCATCTATGCACGAATCATCCTGCCTCTCGCCAAGCCGGCGCTCACCGCGGTATCAATCTTTGGCTTCCTCTTCGCGTGGAACGACTTCATGGGCCCCCTGATCTACATCAACTCCGAGGCCAAGAAGACGATCGCCCTCGGACTGGGCGCTTTCGTGAACGTCTACCAGACACAATGGAACTGGCTCATGGCGGCCTCGGTCACCATGACTCTGCCCACGGTCCTGATCTTCCTCGCGGCGCAGAGATACTTCGTTCAGGGCATCGTGCTGACGGGAATGAGAGGCTGATTCACAGAGACTCGGTTCGGCTGCGCCTGCTCGCTTGCCCGCTGGTCCCCGTGCCCACTCCAGGCGAACCTCGGCGTCAACCGTCAGCACACCGCCAGTGGCAGCAGCTCCAGGTGCCATTCCTATGATGCCGCCCGCCGCTTGCATCCGCGCCCCAATGGTGTACAATGGGACTCGCAGTCGCCCCGCAGTGCAACCTGGGAGGGACGGACCTCGTATAGGGTGTAGTGGTTCGCCTGCCAAGAGCGTTGTGGCGTCGACACCTGGAGGAGTCCATGATTCAAGAGCCGCACCGTCCCTTCCTGCTCCGGGCCATCTACTTCGTGTTGATCGGCTGGTGGCTGACCTTCCTGTGGATCAACACGGCCTGGGCCCTCAATGCAACCTACGTGCTGCTCCCCCTGGGCCTCTGGATGCTGAACCGCGTGCCGCAGGTCCTGACCCTGAAGCCGATGCCGGTTGAGGCAGAGGTGTACCGGGTCGGCGGTGGGTACGCGGTGCGCACCCGTGGCGTCCGTCAGCCGTTCTGGCTGTGGCGCCTGCTCTACTTTGCGTTCATCGGCTGGTGGGTCAGCCTGCTGTGGGCCAACGTGGCCTGGGTCCTGTGTCTCACGATTGTGGGGCTGCCTGTCGGCATCCTCATGTTCAACTATCTGCCTGCCGTCACGACCCTGATGCGCACAGGCTGACCCGTCGCAGGTCGGGTCGACACGGGGACTGCCGAAAGGAGGCACTGGCGTGGTCGACGATTATCGGCGCTCCGTTGAGGAATCTCAGAGCGGATTCGAACGGCTCGTCGGGAGCATCCCGGGCTACAAGGGCTACAAGGAGCGCGAGCTGCGCCGCGAGTCCGATGCGCTTCTGCGCCGCTTCCTGGCCGACAGCCTGGCAGAGCAGCGCCGCCGGCTCGTGGGGCTTATGACCCGCCTCGCAGACAGCGGCCGCATACAGGAACTCACTCCCTTCGAGCGCGCCAACCTCAAGCTCGACACGCTCATCGACCGCCTCAGCACCGCTGCCCATGGATACGCCGGGCTCTTTGACGCGATCAAGGTCAGGCAGCGCGAGTTGGACGCGCTCTACGACTATGATGCCGCGCTCGCCGACGGCGTCGACCGCATTGCCGAGGCCACCGATGCGATCGAAGCCAGGATTGCAAGCGGCGAACAGGCGTCGGCCGAGGTGTCTGCCCTGGCCGACCTGGTGCAGGAGATCAGCGAGACCTTTGGCAAGCGTGCGGAGGTACTGGCCGGAAGCAGACCGGCGCGGCGCAGGGCGACACCGTCCTCCTAGCGGCCGGGCGCGTGGGGCCTGAGGCAAGGCCAGGTCCTTCGGCGATGGCCCGGCGGATGGTCACGCTGTACACGGCTGTGCTCCCTGGCAAGCGTAAGGAGAGGAACGAATGGCAGTACTGCAGGTTATCGAGTATATGGACCCGACCGGCCGCGAGATTGTTCATCGCGTGCCGGAGGGAGGATCGGGCGAGTTCCGCCTTGGCTCTCAGCTCATCGTGCGTGAGAACCAGGCTGCCGTCTTTTTCCGCGACGGCAAGGCGCTCGACACCTTCCGCGCCGGCCGGCACACGCTGACCACCGCCAATATCCCGCTGCTGATCAACCTGATCAGCATCCCCTTCGGGCAGTCGCCCTTCCGCGCTGAGGTCTACTTTGTCAACCTGCGGCAGTTCACCGACCTGAAGTGGGGCACGCCGGAGCCGATCCCGCTGCGGGACACGGACCTTGGCATCGTCCGCCTGCGCGCCTTCGGTACGTACGCCATGGAGGTCGTTGACCCGCAGCTCTTTGTCAACAAGATCGTCGGCACCCGCGGATACTATGAGAGCGCGCAGATCGAGGCCTACCTGCGGGGCATCATTGTCTCCAAGCTGACCGATCTGCTTGGGGAGCTTGGCAAGGGCTTGTTCGACCTGCCGGCCATGTTCGAGGAGATCGGCGCCGGTCTGCGCGCCAAGACTGCCCCCGACCTCGACCTTCTTGGCATCGGCCTGAAGGCCATCTACGTCAACTCGATCAGCCCGACCGAGGAGACGGCGAAGGCGATCGACGAGCGGGCCTCCATGGGCGCTATCGGCAATATGCAGGCCTACCTCCAGTTCAAGGCCGCACGCGCCCTTGGCGACGCCGCGACCGCCTCCGGCGAGGCGGGCACGCTGGCCGGTGCCGGAGTCGGCCTCGGCGCCGGGGTCGGCCTCGGGGCCGCCATGGCCGGGGCTATCAGCCAGGCGATGCAGGCGGGGCAGCAGCGTCCGGCCGAGGCGCAGACCAGCCGTCGGTGCCCTGAGTGCGGCGCGGACAACCCTCAGGATGCCAAGTTCTGCAACAAGTGCGGCACCCGTCTCTCGGGCTCCAAGACCTGCCCGCAGTGCAAGTCGGAGAATCAGGCCGACGCCCGCTTCTGCAGCAACTGCGGCGCCAAGCTCGAGTAGAGAGAGCCCTCACCAGCCCCCAGGTGCAGTGCAGGTGCCAGGCACCCTGGCGCCTGCCTGTCTTCTAGGCGAATGGCCTGCGGCACTCATCCCGTGAGGCTGGCCTGCTCCAGGCTGCGCAGCACCTTCCAGGCCTCGGCCCAGTCCCCATGCACGTCCTGCAGGATGCGCTCGGCATCGGCCCGTTCCAGCCCGAGCCGCTCCGCAGCCATCCAATAGCTCTCGACACTTCGGCCGGGCCGGCGCCGCGGTCCAGCCTGCGCTCCAGCGGGTGCGGGAGCTGCCACCGACGCGCCATCGCTCTGCTCCGGGCCGGGCGTGTCCTGTGAGGCCGCCATCCGCGCCTGCGTTTCGGCCGCGGGGGCTTCTGTGGCAGTCTGCGCTGAGGGCGAGAACTCGGCCTCTGGCTCCCGCGCGGCTGCACCGGCCTCGCCCGGTCGCCGCGTTCCGGCGGCCACGCGCGCATGATAGGTGGCCGCCTCGTAGGCGATCATGTGCCGCAGCACGGTGAACGCAATGCGCCGGGCATCGAACTCGGATAGGAGCACCGAGACCGACACCTCCGGCTTTCCCAGAGGCTGTATGGCCCCCTGCCCCGTCACCTTGCCCGGCCCGCGGGAGATGGTGATCTTGACGGGGTTGCGCGCCTCGACCCGCTCCAGAACCAGTACCCGGGAGATGACCGTTTCCCCCTGCGCGGAGCCCTTGAACTCCACGTACTTCTCCCATGGCCGGCCCTGAAGGATGTCGTAGAGCACCAGGGCAAGGGCATCAGGCTCGGCATAGTGCTCGACCGACTGGGTCGCGCCCTCTCCCTCGGTGTACTCCACCAGCTCGATGCGGAGCTTGCCGATGTCGAGGGCATCCTGGATGTCGAGGATGCGGCTCTTCGTGACGTGCCGGACGACGCGGAAGTTGCGCGGCTTGTAGGTGCTCTCGCTCATTCTGCACTCTGCTCCCTGCTAGAACAACTGTTCCGCTGGAGCGGATTGTAGCGCATGAGCGATTTCTGTCAAATGGGCGATAGACTGTGGCTGTTCAGACTGGCGTTCTGGCAACGCCGGCTGCCGCTGCGGTCCTGCCCCAATCCCAGACCCCTCCCCAGGCGGACGCCGCGGCGTCCGCCGGAGGAGGGGTTCCCCGGAACTGGCTCTGCACGACATCGATAGCTGCGCTCCGAACTGGTCAGCGCCCGCCCGCGAGGCCGCCATCCCCGTGAAAAAACTGTCATCATCTGCACCGGCCGCGTTCACGCGCCGTTAACGTTCCTAGCCTAACCTCTTAACAGGCTCCGGTCCGCCTTCGCTGTGGCATCCTCCTGGAGGTGGCGGCATGAACCGTAGGGCCGTCGGCATCACACTCCTGGCTCTGGGGCCGATCGTCCTGGCTCTGGCGCTGGCGGCCAACCTCGTCGGCCTCGGCACTGCCGGCAGTATCGCCCATCTGCGGCTTGCTGCCGCAGCAGCCGGCCTCGCCCTCACCGCCGGCGGCGCGACCCTCCGCGCCTTTGCCTGAAGCCGCCTCGGGTTCGCCCTCGGCGCACGCCTCCAACGCATGCATGTGACACTTGATGAACTCCTGCGAACGTGGTATCATCGGCGCCATGTCGACCCAGCAGAGCATCGTCTTCCGCCAACATCTCCGGCCCGAGCACGTCGGCGAGTATGTCCTGCTGCCCTTCGAGGTGCCGGCCGGAGCGGCCCGAATCGACATTCGCTACAGCTACGACCGCGCCGTGCCACCGGTGCCGGGCGCGCCGCCGGGGAATGCCATCGACCTGGGGCTCTTCGACCCACGCGGAGCGGCTTTCGGAAGCGCCCTGGGCTTTCGCGGCTGGAGCGGGACGGCGCGGCAGGAGGTTTTTGTCGCGCCCGACGATGCCACCCCTGGCTACCTGCCCGGACCCATCTATCCGGGGGTCTGGCACGTTCTGCTGGGCCTCTACCGCATCCACCCCTCCGGGTGCGACTATGAACTGAGCATCCACCTCACCACCGGGCCGGCGCCCGAGCCCGCGACGACCTCGTGGCCCGCTCCGGAGGTCCGCCCAGAGACGCGCTGGTATCGCGGCGACCTGCACTGCCACAGCCACCATAGCGAGGCAACCGGCTCGCTCGAGGAGCTGTGTGCCGCGGCGGTGCGTGTGGGCCTGGACTTTCTGGCCGTCACCGAGCACAACACCATCAGCCACCATCGCCTGCTCGGACAGTACCGCACTGCCACTTTCCTGCCCATCCCGGGGGAGGAGGTGACATCCTACCTCGGCCACGCCAACGTCTGGGGGGCTGAGGGTTGGATCGACTTTCGCTGTCAGCGCGATGCCGACCTGGCAAGGGTGATCCGGATGGCCCACGATGCGGGCGGTCTCGTCTCGGCCAACCATCCCAAGACCAACGGCCCACCCTGGGAGTTCTCTACCTTTGCCGGCATCGACTGCCTGGAGGTCTGGCAGGGGCCGTGGTTTCTCTCCAACTACCAGTCGCTGGCGATCTGGGACGAACTCCTGCGAAAGGGCCGCCGGGTTGTTGGCGTCGGGGGGAGCGACGAGCATCAGCCGGCATCCGGTGACAGCGGGGCATGGCAGCGGCTTGGCCAGCCGACTACCTGGGTCTATGCTACGGCTCTCGAGCAGTCGGCCATCCTTGAAGCGATCAAGGCCGGGCACGTGGCCATATCGGCGGGGCCGCAGGGGCCGCACCTCGAGTGCTGGGGCGAGGCCGGCGGCAGGACCGTGATGATGGGAGACTCGCTCCCTGTCTCAAGCGGAGAGCGGGTGCGGATCATCGGGCGCGTGCGCGGCGCGGCAGGGCTCAACCTGCGCCTCATCGGCCCCAAAGGTCTGATGGCCTTGATACCGATAGACAGCGACGATTTCGCCTTCGAGCACGGGCTGGCATCGCGCGTCTCGACCTATGTCCGGGCCGAGGTGGCCGAGCCCCTCGCCCCGGAGGATGTGAACGAACCGGCCGCACTGATGGTCAAGGCTTTGGGCAACCCGATCTACATCCAGATCGCCTAGCCCGAGGCTGAGGCCGGGCAGCAGTTACACCCTGCCCGCGACAGAAGGGAGGCCGCAACACCGCCTCCGGACAGAACCGGGCAGGTTTACATACAGGCTGTCGGCTGGCGCTGCCACCCGCAGAGGCGGGCAGCGCGTTGTGTATACGGTTGGGACCTTTCCAGGAGAAGATGCGCTCCTACCGCAGCGCCCGGCCGCGCCGGAGGTAACCGCCGCCCGGCTCCTCGGCTGACCTATCTGCGACACGAGAGTTGCGTCGCAGGCGGCCAGAAGGGAGGAGTGAGCCGGTGGTTAGCCCCGGGTTTACTCGTTGGGCCCTGATCATCGTCCTGGTGGCGTTGGGCCTCTCCCTGGTGACTGCAGCCACGGTGGTAATGGCCAGCGCCATCCTGCAGCCCCAGGTCGTTCCTGGCGTCCGGGTCGAGCCCGAGATCGTCAAGCCAGGCGATATCGTGCTCGTAACGGGGCGCGGCTGGCCGGCGCTGAAAGAGCTGGTGCTGGTCATCGCCCTCAGCCCGACACGTGAGTTTGTTACCGAGCAGCTCCTGCCGGTCGGTGCTGCAGCCGTGGCCCTCGACGGCACCTTTGTAGCCACGTTCGTCTATCCCAGCGAGGTGCCCTGGACCGCCCTGCGAGAGGCCTGGGTGGTCGTTCGCCCACCTGTTGGCAACCTGCAGGCCTTTGCCCGTCTCCTCGTGCGCCGGCCGCAGCCGACGCCGACACCCACCATCTGCCCGGCGCTGACCCCTCTGGCTGGCCAGCAGCAGCTGCAGGGGATCATCGTGCAGGTCGCCTTCGGCCAGGGATTCATCGTTATTCGCCCGATGGATGGCAGCCCCGACCGCGGCATCGCCATCGGCACCGCCACCGTAGCGTTCCTCGATGGCCGGCCGGCAACCTTCTCGGACCTCAAGGTTGGCCTCGCCGTAGCAGCCGTCGGCTGGTTCGACAGTGGCGGCACTCTCCTCGCCCAGCAGATCATCATTCTCGAGGGCGCCGCGGCGGCCGTCGCGGCGGTGCAGGCACCCATTGCGGTGTGTACCGCTGCGCCCGCGGCGGTCAGCGTGTGCATTCCCACCGCTGTATGCGTGCCGGTCTGCCCCACAACCGTCCCCGTCAAGACGGCTACTCCCAGACCGGCCGCCACGGTCTGCAAGCCCACCGCCTGCCCGACGGCCACGGCGGTCAGGGCGCCTACCTCCACGCCGGCCCCGACCTGTGCGCCCGCGCCCAAGCCCACCTGGCCCACGCCGGTGCGTTCCGATCGCTGGACCGCCGAGTTCTTCGCCAACCCGTCGCTGGCCGGCGCGCCGGTTGCCGTCCGCGAGCACGAGGTCATCGACTTTAACTGGTTCCTCGGGCCGCCGCTGAAAGAGCTCCCTGTGGAGGGCTACTCGGTGCGGTGGACGGGCATCTGGCACTTTCCACGGAGCTGCCGATACCGGTTCCTGTTGCTGCTCAAAGGTGCAGCCCGCCTGAAGGTTGACGGCCGGGTGTTGCTGGACCTCTGGGGCTGCTTCCCGGCGGCCGAGTACCCGGCCGAGGCTTTCCTCTCGGCGGGGCCGCACGACCTTGAGCTCGAGTTCCGCAACACCGAGAAGGCGGCGCGCGTGCAGTTGCGGTGGGAGTATGGCGCCGCTGCACCCTGAGTTCGGGGTTCAGGGGCGGACAGGCGAGCCCTTTTTGCCAGCAGCAGGAACTGAACGACTACCGCAGCGTTCGGGCCCAGCCCCCGAAGGGGGCTTTGCCCCTTTCAGCCCGAGGCTTCAGCCTCGGGCGCGAGGCCGCTGACGCGTCCGCAGCACCGCGCGGGGCTCAAAGCCCCGCGCTGAAGAGCGGCGAAGCCCCTTCGGGGCTGGGCTCGGGCTCGGGCAGGCGCCGTCTGGCGGCCTGACCGCAGGGAACGGAGCGATGCAATGGCTGATCACGTGCCACCTGCCCGTTCGCGGGCTATTGTGCCGGGGGCTTGCGCCCCGCCCGCAACCGCCTGTCCGCCCCTGAAGAGTTCGGGGGGGCTTCGCCGTCGGGCGGCTGTGCCCGTGATTGACGTGGCGCTCTCCTCAGCCGACGAGGACAAGGGCCACGGTCCACAGGGCGAGGCCGAGGGCGAGCCCGAGGTCACCGCTCTTCCAGGCCGACCCTTTGACGGATGCCCTCCCCGGAGAGAAGGCCCGCGCCTCGGCCGCCTCGACAATCTCCTGCGCGCGCCCTAGGCTGAGGGCGAGGATGGTCAGTGCCAGCCGGCTACACGCGCGCCAGGGCCGGCGGCCGAGCCCGCCGCGCAGACGGAGCGCCATCCATACACGGCCGGCAGTGCGCTCAAGCACGGGCAGGGTGTTCATGGCGACGCCTAAGGCGAAGCTCAAGCCCCCCAATCCGGCTCCTTCACCAAGGGCCGCCAGATCGGAGACCGGCACGCGCCCGGCGAACGTGTCGGCGGCCAGGAGCACCGCAAGAGCCCGGGCGACCATGCGCAGGGGCAGCTCGAGCGCGCTCTGCAACGGCCGGCCACTGCCCCAACCTCCTGCCGCCGCGCCGACCAGCGCCAGCCCGGCCAGAAGCAGCCAGGTGCGCAGATCGCCCAGGGACCGCCAGCGGCGCGTCCCTGTGAGCCAGGAGGCCGCGATCACCGTGCAGGGTACCCAGTAGATGCGCGGCCCCTGCAGGAGCGCCGGAGCGACCAGCGCCCAGACCAGCAGGCAGGCGTAGCCATAGACACCTACGCTGCCGGCCCCTCGCAGGCGGAGGTCCCTCAATGCGCCAGCCTCTCCTGCAGACGGGTGCCCAGGTCGTGAGCCAGGAGACCCGCTGCGATTCCCAGCGCGAGGGGGATGCCGACCGCACACACCACGAGCAGCCACACCACCCCGCCCAGGAGAGGCAGTACCCGTGCCGTGCTCTCGATGAGCCAGCCGTACACCGCGATCACCCCGCTCCCCCCCACGAGCCCCTGCGTCACAAAGGGATGCGCGACCGTCCCCAGCGTGCCGGCCGCGCCCGCCAGAGCGAATGCGACCCGGCCGGGCCTTGCCCACGCCCACACCACCAGCTCCGCCAGGAGGCTCTCGATCAGAATAGCTGCGAGCGGGCTCAAGAGCACGGCACCGACCGACAGAAGCCGCAGGGCGGCCGTCACCGCCCCGACCATGAGGACCGTACCTCGCCGCGGGATGAGCACCCGACCGCAGAGGGCCAGCAGCAGACCCAGCGCGGTCAACACCGCGCCGCGAAAGGGCACACGCAGGGCATGCAGGTAGGTGCCCAGGCTCGTCTCGACGAGGCCCCACGCCGCCCCCAGGATCGCGATGTAGACCAGGTCACGCGTCGAGAAGTGTGCTCCCCCTGTTACGTCGCCAGCAGCCATGGCAGCCTCCTCTTCCGGGCCTCACGCGCCGTGCTCAGCACACATGGGCGCAACGGCGCCCTGACGTCGGCAGACCACTCCATCCAACTCCACCCTCCCGGCATCCAGCAGCACAACGCGTTGCGCGTATCGGTGCACCAGCTTGTAGTCGTGCGTGACGACGAGCACCGTCATCCCGCAGGCATTCAGGCGGCAGATATAGTCCATGAACCGGCTGAGGTGCCCCCAGTCCTGCCCCAGGGTCGGTTCGTCCAGGATGAGGAGCTTTGGCCGCAGGGCGAGGAGCGCCGCCAGTGCCGTGCGCTGCCGCTGCCCTGCGCTCAAGCCCTGAGGCCGGTGCCGGCGCAGCTCCGTCAGGCCGACGGCCCGCAGCGCCTCCTCCGCCGGCCCTTGCGCCTCGATCCCGAGGTTCTCTGCGCCGAAGCGGGCCTCCTCCTCGACACTGTCGCAGAAAAGCTGTTCATCAGGGGATTCCATGAGCAGGGCGACCTCACGGCCCGGCCGAGGGGGGCGGGGCGCCCCGCCGAAGCGCATGCGGCCACTGCGGAGCGGCAGGAGGCCTGCCATGGCCCTGGCCAGCGTGCTCTTGCCCGCGCCATTGTCGCCGACGAGAGCCACCATCTCGCCAGGCCAGAGGGAGAGGTCCACCCCCCGTATCACCGTGCAGCTCCCATACCCCGCCTGCACGCCCTCCAGCTCGAGGAGCGGCTCGCCCGTCGCCGGTCGGGGATGCGAGGGCACGATCAGTCGGTGCCAGGGCAGATGCGGCACCTGCGCGGGCCGGCGAAGCCCCAGTCGCCGCAGGAGGGATCGCTGTGCCAGCACCGCAGCGGGGTGCCCTTGCGCAGCGATCCGCCCGCGGTCCATAACCAGCACCCGCGACACAAGTCGCGCAAGGTGACCGATCCGGTGCTCCAGCATCAGCACCGCCGTCCCTCGCTCCCGGGTCAGCTGCACGAGCCGCGCCGTCAGCATCGCCGTCCCGGCAACGTCCAGGACGGACAGGGCCTCGTCAAGGACCAGCAGCTTTGGCCCCATAGCCAGCGCAGCGGCAGCTGCCAACCGCTGCTTCTCACCGGCGGAGAGCACCGTGGGGGGCCGGTCACGGAGGTGCGCGAGGCCGAGGGCGTCGAGCGCCTCCTCCACGCGTCCCGTCACCTCTTCGGGCGGCAGGCCGAGGTTGCGCGGCCCAAAGGCGACCTCCTCCTCGACCGTCAGGCTCAGCAGCTGCGCCTCCGGCCGCTGCAGCACCACCCCGACCACCGCGGCCAGCCGCGACACCGGGTGATCGCGCGTGTCCAGCCCGGCGACGCACACGCGGCCCTCCATATGCGCGGAGGTGCGGTGCGGGATCAGCCCGTTCAGGCAGCGCGCCAGCGTGCTCTTGCCGCAGCCCGAAGGGCCTGTTACGAGCACCATCTCGCCCGGCTGCACGGCAAAGGAAACATCCTCCAGGGCGATCCGATCGCCAAAGCGAACGGTCAGCCCCTCCACCTCCAGCAACGCCGCCCTCCCCGACGACTAGCGCACTGACCGGAATCCCGGTCCTCGCCGCGAATGCCGAAGGCCCATGCGACGGCGAGAAACCGCCCCGGAAGCCCCTCAATCAGTATAGGGCCTCGCCCCTCCCCGTCAAAGCTGCCTGACCGCGTGCTTTATGTGATGAATGGCTCGAGTTTGGCCTTTTGGCGCAGGGG
>JAIMBM010000001.1 GCA_023511475.1 Anaerolineae bacterium | reverse complement strand
GGATGTAGGCGAGATGGCCGAGAAGACCGTCGCGGTCAACCGCAAGGCGTTCCACGACTATATCATCGGCCAGCGGTACGAGGCGGGGATCGTCCTTCAGGGCAGTGAGATCAAGTCCATCCGCGAGGGTCGCGTGAGCCTTGCCGAGGGCTTTGTTACCATTCGCGATGGGGAGGCGTGGCTCGTCAATGTGCACATCGCCCCCTACAGCACCGCCGGCTATGCCCAGCACGAGCCAAGGCGGGACCGCAAGCTCCTCCTGCACCACAAAGAGATCCGCGAGCTGAGCGAGGGTGTGCAGGCCAAGGGGTTCACCATCGTGCCTCTCCGCCTCTACCTCCGCGATAACCGCGCCAAAGTTGAGATCGCCCTCGCCCGCGGCAAAAAGCTCTACGACAAGCGCGCAGCCATCGCTGAGCGCGAGGCCCGCCGCGCCATGGAGCGCGCCGCGCGTCGCCGCGACGAAGGTTTCTGAAGCCCTGGCGCTGCTCGCAGGCAGGTGCATTCCAGCCTGCCCGCGCCCTGCGCTGGCCTGTCTGCCGCCCATGCCACCCATCGCGCCCTACTCCGTAATCCCTGCTCTCCTCACCTCGCCGCCGAGGTGACCTGCCTGGCCTTGCGCCGGTGGCACAGAACTTGCTCTACCTCTCGGCGGTGCGCAGCGGGCGCCCATCTCACCATGTAAAGGCCCGCATGGGCCTCGCGCTCGCTGGGCTCCCTCTGGATCAACTTCCCGTCTGTACCCCTTGTCCAGCCCATTGACGCACGTCATCCAAGAGCTCGGGTTCTCTCCGCCGGGCCGCCGGCCCGGCGGCCAGACGATATCAATGACAACAAGGAGGAGATCCCGATGTTGCCATACGTTCTCGCCTGGCTCCGCACCCTCAGGCGCGAAGACGGACAGGACCTCGCCGAGTATGCGCTCCTCATCGCCCTGATCGCCATCGTCGTGATCACTGCGGTGACGGCGCTCGGTGGCAAGATCGAGACCGTCTTCAACGCCGTCGCCAACAAGCTCAACGTGCCTGGCTCCTGACCATCGATCGCAATCGGATGCCGCACAGCCTGGGCGTGAGGCGACCACGTCTCCCGGCCATGAGTCTACCCCTTCCGGCGGGTGCCCACGGTGGCTCCCGTTCCTCTGGCACCGCCGGCGGTCCCAGGCTGACGGCAGGGAGGCTATGCGACAAGGAGGTGTAGGATGCTGCTGCGCAGCCACAGAGGTCAGGCCGCGGCTGAGCTCGCCCTTGTTCTTCCGCTGTTGTTGCTCATCACGCTGGGTTGCCTGGACCTCGGGCGAGCCTTCTCGATATGGCTCACTCTGGCCAATGGCACACGTGAGGGTGCCCGCTATGGCTGTACCCTGTCCAGCCTGAGCGAGGGCGACCGCCGACGCATCGTCGAGCGGACCGAGGCCGACCTGGTCAGTCAGGGCCTGCGCCGCGAGGACCTCCGGATCGAGGTGAGCGCGCCATTGGGAATGACAGCCGCAGCGCCGATCCGCGTCAGGGCATCCTACAGCCTCCCGCTCGTGACGCTCTACCTCTTTGGTGGCAAACCCGTAGGGATCAGTGCGGAGAACGAGATGGCCATCCTTCCGGGAGGCAGCTGAATGGAAACCGAGGCAGCTTTCGGGAGTCGCGGCAATCGCCTCGGGAAGCGCCTCCAGCGAGGTCAGGCGCTCGCCGAGTTTGCGCTGGCCTCGCTGGTACTGATGTTTCTGGTGCTGGGTATCGTCGACCTGTCCCGTGCCGTGTATGTCCGCAGCATGGTTGCCAGCGCCGCTCGGGAGGCCGCGAGGGTTGGCTCCGTTGATCCGGGCAACGCCGCAGCCATGCTCCAGGCCGCCCGCGAGCGCATCGTGCTCTTCGGTATCGACTCTGCGGATGCCGATGCCTATGGCGTGGCCATATCGTGGCCAGATGGCGAGCACGTGCAGGTGGATGTCTCCTGCAGGTTCGTGCCCGTTACCCTGATGATCGCACAGCTCTTCGACGAGGGCCCGGCGGGGGTGACCCTCCGCGCCCGGTCGATCATGAGGATTGAGCCATGAAGCGTGAGCAACTGATCGGATGGCCCGGCGCGGCCAGCGCTGACAGGGCAACCTTCCAGAGAGGCCAGACCCTGGTGGTCGCCGCCGTCATGCTCGTAGGGCTCATCGGCATGCTGGCCCTGGTCATCGACATGGGCAACATCTACTCCCAGCGCCGCTTCATGCAGAACGCCGCCGACGCCGCTGCCCTTGCCGGAGCAAGGGCTCTGGCGCTGGAGCAGGACGTTGACCGGAGCGTGTTCGAGTATGCCGTCACGCACAATGGGGCCGAGCAGTACGAGTACGCCATCGTCGGCCATACCGTGGCCGTTACCGTCCACAAGAGCTTTCCCACCTACTTTGCCGGCGTTGTCGGCGTCCCGACGGCGCGGGTCTCTGCGGCTGCAGTCGCGGGCTACAGTCCTGTGCAGCGCATGAAAGATAGCGCCGACCTCATGCCCGTTACCGTGCGACAGGACATGTGGGCTCCCGGTCAGATTGTGCGCATCTGGGCCGACGACAAGGGCGTAGGCGACCCGCAGCCGGGGGACATCTGGGACGGCCAGCGCGGCTGGCTCAACTTTGACGGCGGTGCAGTCGCCGACAGTGAGGTCGAGGAGTGGATACGGTACGGCTACCGAGGCCCGGTGTGGGCCGGCATGTGGATCAACGGCACCCCGGGCGTCAAAGCGGCGTCACTGATCGAGTTCAACACCTGGCGGCTGGGCAAGGACGTCGTCGTGCCCATCTTCGATGTCGTTGAGGAGGATAACCCCGGTCACGACCTCGGCAGCGGGCAGCTCGACTACCACATTGTCGGGTTTGCGGTGTTCCACGTGACCCATGTGAAGCACGCGGGCAACCCCAAGTACGTGGAGGGCTATTTCCTCCGGAGCTACATTCCGTCAGGAGGCGGTGGCGGAGACGACGACGCTCCTTCCTTCGGTCCCTACGCCATCCGACTCCTGCGCTAGGCCCAAATCCACGAGCGGAGGTGTGACGTTGACCCATCGAAGAGGCTTGCTGTGGTTTGCCTCTGGTCTCGTGCTGGCTGCAGTCGCCGGCATTCTCACCTATGTCGCCGTGCAGCGCGCTACGGCTCTCCAGAGGGCCTCGCACACGCCGGCTGGTCTTCAGGTGCTCGTCGCCGCCCGCGACTTGCCGCCCCACACGCTCATCGAGGAGGGCGACCTGGCGCTTCGGGAGGTCCCCGCCACCCTCGCGCTGGAGAGCAGTCTCAGCCATCCGCGGGAGGCTGTGGGCCAGTTGACCACGGCGGCCATCGCCCGTGGTGAGCAGATCCTCCGTGACCGCCTGATCGCCCCCGACTATGTCGGCCCAAGGGCGGCCTTTGCTATGGATCCGGACAAGGTCATGGTGGCCTTCCCCGCTCAGGACCTTCTGAACACTGCGGGGATCGTCAGGCCTGGCGACCGTGTGGACCTGCTTTTCAGCCTCGATCTCGGACGCGTCCAGCCGGAGGCTGCGGAGGGCCTCAACACTCTGTGTCTGCTTCAGGACCTTCAGGTAGCCGAGGTCGTATACGCCGAGCCGGCCCAGCAGGCGGGCCCCTCATCCTCGCCGCTGCCCGCGGGGCTGGGTGCGGCACAGCGTGGGCGTCCGGAGGCCATCCTTCTGGCTGTTGATCCACAGGATGCGCTGGCCATCAAGTTCTTCCGCGATGCCGGGGCGGCCCCCGACCTCGTGCTGCGCAGCCCCGCAGCGGCGGGTCTCTTCGATCTGGTCCCGGTCGATGGCAGCTATGTCCTGCAGCACTACTGGACGCGATGGCAGGGTACACCATGACGAGCCGTCCCTCACCAGGCGACGGGAGGTCAACCGGCACACCCGGTGCCTCCCGGCCCCTTCGCAGGCGAGTGCTTGTCGTCGGTGACGAGTGCACCGACGCCAGCATCCGCAGTGCCCTGGACCCGACATGGTGGGATATCGAGGCTGTTCGCACAGGCTGGGAGGGCCTGTCGGCAAGGCGCATGCTGCTGCCGGATGCCATTCTTGTGGACCTGGACCTGCCCGATATGACCGGTGCCGAGTTCTGCAGGCTTCTGAGCGGGAGTGCCGATGCCACCTCGACCCCGATCATCGTGCTGGGAGACGACGCCGGTGTGAGCGGAAGAGTGGCCAGCCTCCGGGCTGGTGCCTTTGACTACCTGGTGAAGCCGCCTGATCCAGCCGAGTTGGCGGCCCGCATCGAGGCAGCGCTCGACCTGCGCGGCGAGAGCATGGGCAAGATCATCGCCGTGTGTGGCAGCAAAGGAGGCGTCGGCGCCAGCACCATCGCCGTCAACTGCGCCGCGTCCCTGTGCTGGCAAGGCGGTGTCCAGACGGTACTGGTGGATGCCGGTGCTCGCACGGCAACAGCGGATGTGCTGCTCAACCTCCACCCGGCACAGGATGGCACGGTGCTCGCCGAGAGATTGGAGGAGCTGGATCCGGACGACATCACCTCATTCCTGACACCCCACGAGAGCGGGCTGGAGGTTCTGCTGCTGCCAAGCGGCCGGAGTCGCAACGATGGGCACCGCGGGCTGCGCAGGACACTGCTCACGCTCCGTCGGCTGCGACCGTTCGTCGTCGTAGATGCCGCCAGCGGGATCGCCGAGTGGGTGGCCGTATCGGTGGAGCTTGCCGACGTCGTCTTGCTCGTGTTCACCCCCGAGCTTGCGGCCCTGCGAGGCGTGGGCCTGTTTCTCGAGCAGGCGAAGGCGGTGGGTCTGCCCCCAGAGCGTATCCTCCTGATCCTGAACCGCTACCCGCTGCCGGGTGGGCTGGATCGCCCCGCTATCGAAAGCGTGCTTGGAGCCAAAGTGACCCACACCGTGCCGGACGATGTGCGGCTCGTCACCTACAGCGCCAACCGGGGCCTTCCGTTCGTGCTGAGCCATGCCCGCAGCCCGGTTGCGCGCCATGTCGCTGCCATCTCGGCGGGCCTCGCGGAGGCCATGCCCGGGCGCAGCCTCAAAGCCCCGCGCGAACCGGCACTGTGCTCGGGGAGGTGTTGACATGGATACCGCTCTGATCGCTGGTGCTGCCAGCGCCCTGTCGATCCTTGCGGTCTTTCGGGGAATTCATCTCGTGGCCGGCCCGTCGCCGACGATAGCGGCCCGGCTACAGGCCTACGCGGCGGCCGGCAGTCGCAGACAGCAGCCCTCAGAAGGTCAAAGGCCGCTCCAGCGGTTGATGGCCGCCCTCGACCGGGCGCTGGCGGGCCAGGAGATTGCCAGGCGCATGGCACTGTCGCTGGCACAGAGCAACCTGCGCCTCACCGTGACCGAGTTCCTTGCCACCATGCTGGCTACGGGCCTGGCCGGTGGCGTCCTTGGCTATGCGCTGGGCGGGCATGCGCTTTCCTTCGCTGCCGGGCTGCTCCTTGGCCTTGCGGTTCCCTGGCTGCTGCTAGAGCGCAGGCGCCGAAGGCGCCTGGCCGCCTTCCAGGCCCAACTGGTCGACGTGCTGGTCCTCATGGTGGGATCGCTCCGCAGCGGGCATGGCCTCCTCAACGCTCTGGAGTTGGCCAGCAGGGAGCTGGGCCCGCCGGCCTCGGAAGAGTTCGCCCGGGTCGTGCGTGAGATCGGCTTTGGCCTCTCCCAGTCTGAAGCGCTCGGGAACCTGGTGCGACGTATGGAGACAGACGATCTCCAGCTGATGGTCACGGCGATCAACATCAGCCACGAGGTCGGCGGCAACCTCTCCGACATCCTGGAAAAGATCGCGGAGACGATCCGCGAGCGCATACGGCTGAATGGCGAGGTCCGCGTCCTCACGACCCAGCAGCGTCTCACCTGTTACCTGCTGGTTGCGCTGCCGATCTTTCTGGGGGTCATGCTCTCGATCATGAGTCCGAGGTACATGATGGGCATGTTCCAGCCTCCGTGGGTGATCATCCCGATCGTTGCCCTGCTCCTGGAGTTAGTCGGGTTCGTGCTAGCTCAGAGGCTCACTCGCATCGAGGTATGAAGGAGGTCACGACCGGTGACGCAGATCGCGGCCCTCGTGGCGGTCGTCGCGGCCCTGGCCTTTGGGGTGATCTGGATCGCCATACGCATTGAGCATGAGCAGCACCGCACCGTGCGCCGTGCCGAGCTCTTGCTCGCAGGCGACCTTCTCGCGCCAACGCTGGAGCTCCGTACACCCTTTGCCGAGCGCGTGCTCCAGCCGCTCGTCAACCGCGTGCTGCGCTGGCTTGGCAACCTCTCGCCCAAGACGAACCTGGAGAGGTTGCGGCGCGATCTACTCATTGCCGGCTCGCCCCTTGGTCTCACCCCGCTGGACTTTCTCGGCCTCTGCCTGCTCACAGCCCTTGCAGGGACGACCCTCATTGCCAGCCTGCTCCTGAGGTCGGACGCGCCGCTGCCGCGGCTCCTTCCGATAGCTGCAGCGGGTGCCCTGCTCTCTTACCAGTTGCCGAGGTTCCTCCTCCGTCGACGTATGGCGCAGCGCCGCAAGGCCATGACCCTCGCGCTCCCGGATGCGCTGGACATGCTCACAGTGTGCGTCGATGCGGGCCTCGGTCTCGAGAGCGCCTTCCTGCGCATCGCCCAGAGCTGGGATCATGCCCTTGCCCGCGAGTTCCATCGGGCCGTCATGGAGATCGGCGTGGGCGCAAGCTGGCGAGAGGCGATGCAGAATCTGGTGTACCGGACGGACGTGCCGGATCTGTCCTCGCTGGTAGCGGTGCTGCTGCAGGCGGACCAGCTTGGCTTCAGCATATCGGATACCTTGCACGCCCAGGCGGAGCAGCTCCGGGTGCGGCGGCGTCAGCGTGCGCAAGAGCTCGCCCGCGCGGCGCCGCTCAAGATGCTCTTTCCCATGGTCTTTTTCATCATGCCGGCCACTCTGGCGGTGATCCTCGGGCCCGCCCTGCCGGCCATCGTCGAGACATTGGCCTTGCGATAGGCCACATGGCGGGAAGCTGACAAGCTCGGTGCCCAAAGCATTACGAGGCGAGGAATGAGCAAGCATGCTGATACGAGGCACACGCATTCCCGCAGCTGCGGCAGAACCCTCGGCTCCTGAGATAGCGCCTGCTGGCCGCATCGCGCCCGACACCCATCGACAGCTCGTGACGTTGGTCCGGGACCGGGTTGTCGCCTCACTCCGCTCGGATGAAGACCTCTCCGACAGCGAGATGATCCGACGCAAGATTGCGGACGTGTGCACCGAGGTCGTGCGCGAACAGGGCGTTGTCCTCGGCCGCAGCGAGCGCGAGGAGCTGCTCGAGCGCGCCATCGCCGAGATCCTGGGCTATGGGCCTCTCGACCGGTTGCTGCGCGATGACACCATCACCGAGATCATGGTCAACGGTCCCGACCAGGTCTACATAGAGCGCAACGGCAAGATTGAGCGCACGGCACTGACCTTCGACAATGAGGCCCACCTCCTGCGCATCATCGAGCGCATCGTCGCGCCGCTTGGCCGGCGCATCGATGAGGCGTCACCCATGGTCGACGCGCGCCTCCCCGATGGCTCGCGAATCAACGCGATCATTCCGCCGTTGTCACTGGTCGGCCCCGCCTTGACGGTGCGCAAGTTCTACCGCGTACCTCTCGGCGTCGATGACCTGGTTCGCGTCGGCACGTGCACCAGCGAGTTCCTGGACTTTATCCGGGCCTGTGTGCGGGCGCGTCTGAACATCGTCATCTCCGGTGGCACGGGCGCGGGGAAGACGACCCTTCTGAACGTCTTGTCCTCCTTCCTGCCCGCGGACGAGCGTATCATCACCATTGAGGATGCGGCCGAGCTGCAGTTGCGGCAGGAGCACGTCGTCACCCTCGAGGCGCGGCCGCCCAACCTGGAGGGAAAGGGCCAGATCACGATCCGGCAGCTCGTGATCAACGGCCTGCGCATGCGCCCGGACCGCATCGTCGTTGGTGAGGTGCGTGGCGGCGAGGCACTGGACATGCTACAGGCGATGAACACCGGCCACGATGGTTCACTGACCACGGCCCACTCCAACAGCCCGCGGGATACGCTGCGCCGCCTGGAGACGATGGTCCTCATGGCAGGGATGGACCTGCCCCTGCGGGCCATCCGCGAGCAGATCGCGTCGGCGATCAACCTCATCGTGCACGTGCAGCGCCTTCGCGACGGCTCGCGCAAGGTGGTGCAGGTGTCGGAGGTATCTGGCATGGAAGGAGACACCATACTCCTGCAGGACATCTTCGTCTTCAAGGAGCAGGGCATGCGCGATGGGCGGATCGTCGGCTCGCTGGAGCCTACCGGCGTCCGCCCCAAGTTCTACGACCGTATCCGCTCTGTCGGCATCGACCTCGGGCCGGAGACCTTTGGGTATACGCTGCAGCGCTAGCTGTACGCCTCAAGGCGGGCGGCCCCCTTGCCCAAGTCGGTCCGCATATCGACTTGGGCAAGGGGGTCATGGGGGTGCGGGCCCTGGCAGCAGCACAAATGACCTTGCCCGCCGAATGAACTACATCCCAAAAGGTCGCTGATTCTGGACAGCACCCCCCACCCGTGGTATAATGTGTGTGCGGGGATGACAGGTCTCGACAGGGAGGGCTGGCCCGCGATTGCAAGCCGAGGTGCCCCAACCTCGCAAATCAGGGGCAAAACGACAAGTGCCAACAGAGCACAGACTCCGGCGTACGCCTACGCCATGGCTGCCTAAGCGGCGGCTAGGGCGCAGACGGCGCCCGATCACCTAGCGTGATCACGCCCGCCCCGGGTGCACCCCGCTGGCTCGGGGACGGGCGCCAGGCACAGCAGGGTGCGGCCTGTCGACGCCGATAGGCGGGCTCAAGCCGCAGGCGATGAGCCGGCGGGATCGGCTGGCCCTCCGGGAACTCGGTCGGTGGAGGTCCGGGAGGGTGAGATCCAAAACGCCGACTAAGCTTGTAGTACATCGCTGGTCGAACTTTCTGGACGCGGGTTCGATTCCCGCCATCTCCACCTCGGGCGCAGGTCCGTGGAGACCTGCGCCCTTTTGACGTGCTGCGACCTGCTCCGGACAGCCGGAGCAGGGACCACCTTCCGTTGCGCAGATCACGCGCATCTGCCGCTGCCTGTCGCTCGGCCAGGGTGCCGAGGGACAGGCACAGCCAGCCCAGGCTCCAGGAGGTGACAACATGCCCAGCGCTCGCATCGCCGTGATTGGCGGCACCGGCCTCTACAGGATGGAGGGCGTCACCGACATCGAGGAGGTCAGTCTCGAAACGCCCTTCGGACCACCGAGCGACGCGATTGTGCTTGGCAGGCTGGCTGGCGAGAGCGTGGCCTTTCTACCGCGCCACGGCCGTGGGCACCGGCACTCACCCTCCGAGGTGCCCTCGCGGGCCAATATCTATGCGCTCAAGTCCCTGGGGGTCGAGCGCATCATCTCGGTAAGCGCGTGTGGCTCCCTCCGGGAGGAGATCGCGCCACTCGATGTGGTGATCCCCGATCAGCTTTTCGACCGCACTAAGGGAATCAGGCCGGCAACCTTCTTTGGCGAGGGGGTTGTGGCACACATTGGCTTCGCGGACCCGTTCTGTCCTGACCTCAGCGCCGTCTTGTACGAGACGGCGCGGGACCAGGGCGTTCGCGTGCACCGTGGCGGCACCTTTGTGGTCATCGAGGGGCCGCAGTTCTCGACTCGGGGCGAGTCGGAGGTGTACCGGCAGTGGGGCATGGACATCATTGGGATGACGGCCCTGCCGGAGGCCAAGCTGGCGCGCGAGGCCGAGATCTGCTATGCGACGCTGGCCATGGTCACCGACTATGACGTGTGGAAGGTCAGCGAGGAGCCGGTGACGGTAGAGGTGGTCGTGCGCAACCTGCAGCAGAACGTGCAGACGGCCCAGGCCATCATCCGGAGCGCCGTGCAGCGGATCGTCCGGGAGCGCACCTGCCCCTGCCCCCACGCCCTGGAGAACTCCATCATAACGGATCCTGCGGCCATCCCTCCGGCGCGCAAGGAGCAGCTTGCCCTCCTGATCGGCAAGTATCTCCCCTAGCCTGGGCCGTCGTGCCCGCAACGATGACGAGCATGTTTCGTCCGCCGCGCCCTTCGCATAGCCTACAGTCCTTCTGGAGCAAAAGAAGGGCGCGGTGCTTGGTTGGCCGCCGTGACTATGCGAAGGGGCGTTCCAGAAGACGAACCTCCAGCAAGTCTGCCAGCGCCCCTACCTCGTCCAGGCCAAACTGCGGTACCGGCATCCCCGGATACGGCTCGTCCGTCACCAGCGCCAGCAACTCCTCCGCACTGCACAGGAGCTCCCGCCCACATGCAGCCCGCGAGACCTCGATCTTGGGCTTGTCCCCCCGCTTGTAGCCTTCTGTCAACACAATGTCTACCGACACCGGCAGGTGCTCGACCAGCTGGTCCAGCGCAATCTCCCCATCTGTCCGCCCGATCATGGCGAACCGCTGCGGCGAGATAATGGCCACCAGGTCACTCCCCGCCTGCGCATGCCGCCAGCTATCCTTTCCCGGGCGGTCCATCTCAAAGCCGTGCACATCGTGCTTGACCGTCGCCACCCGGTAGCCCCGTCGCTTCAGCTCGACAATCAGGCTCTCCAGCAGCGTCGTCTTGCCCACGTTCGAGCGCCCCACCACCGACACCACCGGTACCGAAGACATCTCCCCTGCTCCACTCCTGTCACAAGTCCAGCCCATTCTAGCCCGGCTCACGCAGCGGCACAAGCCGGGGCCCACCAGGCGAACGCCCCCACGCCCTGCACACACAGCAGGGTCCGGCCGCCAGCTGTACGGCAGCCGGACCCTTGCGCGTGCCTGCTGAGCCGACCAGCCTGGTCTCAGGCCGCCGGCGGCTTCCATCGCAGACGCGGCTCGCGTGCTGCACGGACCTCGTCCAGCCGCCCAACGGGCGTCGTATGGGGTGCATCGCGCAGTAGCTCGGGCTGCGTTCGCGCCTCCTCCGCAATGCGCGTCATCGCATCCACGAACGCATCGAGCGTCTCCTTGCTCTCCGTCTCGGTCGGCTCGATCATCAGAGCCTCGTGCACGATCAGCGGGAAATAGTTCGTCGGCGGATGCATCCCAAAGTCCATGAGGCGCTTGGAGATATCCAGCGCCCGAATGCCCGGTGCATCCGCAAGTCGCCCCTCGAGCACAAACTCGTGCATGCAGGGCCGTTCATAGGGAACCGGATAGACTCTTTTGAGCCGGGCCTGCAGGTAGTTGGCGTTGAGCACAGCATCCTCGCTGGCCTGCCGAAGCCCCGCCGACCCCAACATGCGGATATAGGTGTAAGCCCGCACCATCACCCCAAAGTTGCCGTGGAACGCCTTCAGCCGCCCGATGGACGAACCCGGCTGAGACAGCTCATAGCGGTAACAGAACTCGTCGTGCTCATCGTCCGGCCTGCACGTGCAGGCCTCCTCGTCGAGAACCCGTACCACGACGGGGCCCGGCAGGAACCTCGCCAACTCTTGCGTGACGCCCACCGGGCCCGAGCCCGGACCGCCGCCCCCGTGCGGCGTCGAGAAAGTCTTGTGCAGATTGAAGTGCATGACGTCAAAGCCCAGTGCCGCCGGTTTGGCGATGCCCATCAGCGCGTTCAGGTTCGCTCCGTCGCCATACATCAGGCCGCCCGCCCCGTGCACGAGGCGCGCAACCTCCTCCAGATGCTCGTCGAACAGCCCCAACGTGTTCGGGTTCGTGAGCATCATGCCGATGACGCGGTCATCCAGATTGGCCCGCAGGTCGTCGAGATCGACGTTCCCCCTCGAATCCGACTTGAGCTGCACAACCTCGAGCCCGCTCATCGTCGTGCTCGCGGGGTTGGTCCCATGCGCAGAATCGGGAATCAGGATGCGAGACCGGCCCGTATCGCCCCGATCCAGATGGTACGCGCGCATGATCAGGATCCCTGCGAGCTCGCCGTGCGCCCCAGCGGCGGGTTGCAGGCTGACCGCAGCGAATCCGCTGATCTCCCGGAGATAGCACTGCAGCTCGTACATCAGCTTCAGGTTGCCCTGCACTGTGTCTTCGGGCTGCAGCGGATGCGTCTGCGCAAAGCCAGGCAGCCGACAGGCCTCCTCGTTGACCTTGGGGTTATACTTCATGGTGCAGGAACCCAGCGGGTAAAAGCCTGTATCGACCCCATAGTTGAGCTGCGATAGCCGCACATAGTGCCGCACGAGATCGACCTCGCTGACCTCGGGGAGAAGCGGTGCCTCTTCACGCACCCACTCCGACGGCAGCTCCACTGGCGGAACATCGGTCCTGGGCAGGAAGCAGGCGCATCTGCCCGGCCGGCTGAGCTCATAGATGAGTTTCTCGGTCACTCCCCGCCTCCCTCACCGATGATGCGCAACGCCATCACCAGGTCGTCGATCTGGGCTCGGGTGTTGAGCTCTGTCACACAGAGGAGCATGTGCCCCGCGAGATGCGGATAGTCGCGGCCGAGGTCGTAGCCCCCGAGGATATCCCACTCCATCAGCTCGGCGTTGATCTCCTCCACAGGGATCGGGCAGCGAACCACGAACTCTTTGAAGAACGGGCGGTTGTCGAGGACCGCAAAGCCCGGCACCTGCGCGATCCGGTTCGCCGCATAGTGCGACCTGTGGTAGCACAGCTCCGCCACCTGCCGCAGACCCCGTGGCCCCAGCGCCGCCAGATACACGGACGCCGCCAGCGCGCACAGCGCCTCATTGGTGCAGATGTTGGAGGTGGCGCGCTCGCGCCGGATGTGCTGCTCCCGGGTGGCCAGCGTGAGCACGTAGCTGCGGCGGCCCTGGCTATCGACCGTCTCACCGACCAGCCGCCCGGCCATTCGCCTCACGTACTCCTCACGACAGGCGAAGAACCCCAAATAGGGTCCCCCAAAGCTCGGTGGGAGCCCGAGGGACTGCCCCTCACCCACGACAATGTCCACCCCATACTCTGACGGCGGCTTGAGCAGCCCCAACGAGATGGGGTCAACCGACACCACAAACAGCGCCCCTGCCCGATGGGCTGCATCGGCCAGGGCCGAAAGCGTCTCCGGTGAATCAAGCCCGCCGAAAAAGTCAGGCACCTGCACGATAACGCAGGCTGTATCGCCATCTATCCGCTCTGCCAACCGGCCGATGTCGGCCGTCAGGTCCTCGTCTCCGACGACCTGAACGCCCATGCCCTGAGTGTAGGTCCTCACCACCTCCCGGTACTGCGGGTGCACCGCAGGCGCGACGACCGCCTTGCGCCGCTTGCCGCGGCCCACGCTTATGGCCATGATCACCGCCTCGGCCATGGCCGTAGCCCCGTCATAGTGCGAGGCGTTCGAGACGTCCATGCCCGTCAGGCCACAGATCATGCTCTGGTACTCAAAGATCGTCTGCAGCGTGCCCTGACTGATCTCCGGCTGGTAGGGCGTGTAGGCCGTGTAGAACTCGGAACGCCCGATCACGTGCTGCACAACGCTGGGGATATAATGGCGATAGGCGCCAGCCCCGAGGAAGCAAGCCAGGTGATCGAGGTCTGCGTTCGAGTCGCTCAGCACCCGGAGCTCCTCCAGCACCTCGGCCTCCGAAAGGGGTTCCGGCAGCTCCAGCTCGGGGAATCGCACCGACTCCGGCACGACCGCGAACAGCTCCTCGACGGAGCCCACGCCTATCGCGGCCAGCATCTCCCGCCGGTCTGCGTCGGTATGCGGAACATAGGACATCTAGTGTGCTCCTTCCAGGCTCGAGACGTACTCCTCGTAGCTGGCCGCATCCATCAGTTGCTCGATCTCGGCCGGGTCGTCGGGCCTGAATCGGATCATCCACCCCGCGCCATACGGGTCGGTGTTCACCTGCTGGGGCTCGTCGGCGAGGCTCTCATTGACGGCCGTGACCGTACCTCCGACAGGCATATAGTTGTCGGAAGCCGCCTTCACCGACTCGACCACTCCATAGACCTCACCCTTGCCAAAGTGCTCCCCTATGGCCGGCAGCTCTACGTAGACGACGTCGCTCAGCTGCTCCTGGGCATAGTCCGTGATGCCCGAGACGGCCTCGTCACCTTCGAGGCGCACCCACTCGTGCGTCCGGGTATAGCGACTCGCCTTGTCCACCTTCATCGTGTTCTCCTCCTGTCAGCACTGACCGCTCATGCCGGCTGACGCCGGTAGGCTGGCGTGTAGAAAGGTGTCTTGACGACCCTGGCCCGTTTCGCCTCACCGCGGATCATCACCTGTACCTCCGTGCCGATAGCAGCCTGGGCCGGTGGCACCAAGGCGAGGGCGAGGTATTTCCCAGGCGTTGGCGCATACATCCCTGTCGTCACCTCCCCGATGGTGCGCCCATCGAGCGCCACCGCATAGCCGTGCCGCGGCACCCCCCTATCGACCATCTCGAGCCCCACCAGCTTCCGGCGCGGGCCTTCCAGCCTGACCTTCAGAAGGGCGCCCCGCCCCACAAACTCCCCTTTCTCGAAAGAGACCGCCCAACCCAATCCGGCTTCCAGTGGGTTGATCGTCGCCGAGATCTCCTGCCCATAGAGGGGCAGCTTGGGCTCGAAGCGGAGACTGTCGCGTGCGGCCAGGCCTATCGGCTTGAGCCCGAGGGGGGCGCCGGCCTCCATGAGGCCATCCCACAGCAGAGTGGCTTTCTCGCGAGGGAAGAACAGCTCAAAGCCGTCCTCACCCGTATAGCCGGTGCGTCCGATCAGGGTCGGCACGCCGGCCACCTTGCTCTCTGTAGCCCGATGGAAGGGCAGCTTGTCCAGTTGCGCCGGGGTCAGCTTCTGGAGGACCGCCTCCGCCTGCGGCCCCTGCAACGCCAACATGTACGTCTCCTCAGAGACGTTCTCAACCGTGGCCTGGAACCGCCCGACATGGTAGCGGAACCAGAGGGTGTCCTTCTCCACGTTGGCGGCGTTGATCGCGATAAAGTACCGGTCGGGCAACCGGTATACAAACACATCGTCAACGACTCCGCCGTCGTCGTAGCAGACGAGCGAGTATCGGGCCTCGCCCGTTGCCATCCGGCTGATGTCCGTGGTCAGCACATGCTGCAGAAAGGGCAGCGCGTCCGGGCCCCTGACTACGATCTGCCCCATATGATCGATGTCGAAGAGTCCCGCTGCCCGGCGGACGGTATGGTGCTCCTCGATGGGACCTGTGGGGTACTGCACGGGCAGCAGCCAGCCCGCAAAGTCGATCATCCGGCCGTTCAACGCGACGTGGCGTGCGTAGAGCTCTGTCCTCCTCGCCATGCGTTCCTCCTTGACCTCTACCAGCATAGTACCGAGCGGCCCCGTTGCCGCCTCTGCCCTGACCCTTCGTCAGTGGGTCAGGCTCGCCATGACGAGCGCAGTAGCCGATCTGGCTTCCGCTGCGGACAGCGGACGAGGGTAATTGTAGAGGGGACCGCCCGGTCGCTCGTTGTAGAAGGGGCGGTTACATCCGGAGCACCCCGACGTGCGGTAAGCTTCTCCCGTGCGGAGCACCTCCTCCAGGGCTCCGGCGGGTAGGCCGTAGGAAGCTATCTCCCCCTTCGCTGAGTAGCGGAACCGCTCCGCCCGCGCCAGGCCGTTCACGATGAGATACCGCGCCACCTGGCAGCGCCTGTAGCTTACTTCCGACGGCGGCTGCTCGCCCTCCAGCGCCGTGCCTGGGACTGGCGTAAAGGCGAAAAGCGCCGTAAGGACCCCCAGGTCGTGCATCTCCTGGAGAAGCGCCGCAACCTCGGCTTCAGTCTCACCCAGGCCGACGATGATGTGCGTGCCTACGCGCCCGGGATACGCCCGCGCCGCCTCCCGCAGGAGGCCAAGGGTCTTCTCCCAGCGGCGCCCTTTCACCCGATTATACACATGCTCGCTAGCCGCGTCCAATGCCAGGGTCACGCGCTCGACCCCGAGGGCGAGCAGCTCGCCCATCTCCTCGCGACGGCTCACCCGCGTGCAGACGCACAGCGGGAGTGCCGCCTCTCGCCGGATGGCGCGGACGACCTCGCGCGTACGGGCAGCGTGACCAGGAGCGGCGACGACCTGAAGACAGCAGCGAACGATTGCACCCGAGGCATAGGCGGGCTCCAATCGCGAGATGACCGTCGCCAATGGATACTTCGGCCAGATGACCCTCGAGAGCTGGTCCGCTGGCGCAGTGCTCGCCCGCGCCTGGGCGCAGAAGGCACAGTCGAGCGAGCACCGCTCACCTAGCATCAGGTACGCCGTCGTCGGGGGTACCTCCACGCGAAGCGTGGCCAGCCCGAGGACCGCTGCCGACCCTGAGGATACGCGCACATCCAGGCCGTCATCCGGCGCCGTGTCGCCTAGAGTACACAGCATTCATCGCCCCATTCGATGCGCAGCCCCAGCCGCTGCGCCGCCAAGACCGCGGCCCGGGCCGGGTTTACGATGCTGTTTAGCCCCACCTCCACTGCAAGGGGATCGAGTTGCTCGCGATACTCCCCGCCTGGGCGCATGCAACCCAGGCGCACGGGCACCTTCGGGAAACGCACACGAGCCTCGGCGAGGAGATCGACAACCTCACCGACTGAAGGTGGCTCGCACCCGGCATACGCCGTCCCTGGTGTAGGGATGAAAACGATGAGCACCAGCGCCTCAACACCCAGGGAGCTGAGGAGGTCCAGAGCGCGCCGCTCGCCCCGAACCCGTCCCCCGTGGAGCCCGATGGTGAGATGCGGCACAACGCACGCGTGCCGGCGCAGCATCTCGTAGCAGGCCACATAGTCGCTCACCGTCTTGTCAAGGCCGTACACGTCCCGGATGGTGTCATCGTCCCCGACAAAGTCAAAGCTGATGACGTGTGCATAGGGTCGGATAGCCTGCATTGTAGCCTCATCGATCAGACCCACATGCCAGTTCAGGCGCCTGCCCGCCGCCAGCCGGGCGATCTCCTCGAGGCGGGGCAACACCGGCACCCGGCCCTCGCGGTCGCAACCGCCCGAGATGAGAAGGCTGCGCGCCCGGCCGAGTGCGGGATCGTCGAGTGTGCGCATCCCGGCCAGATAGTGGCCGTTGCAGTGTGCACACCGCAGCGCACAGGCCTTGCCGGTGACGCTCACCGCCAAGGTCGCCGAGGGCCGCTCAAAGCGGATGTGCCGCCCAAAGAGCTCTTGCCGCACCTCCCACGCCCTGCGCCACAGCGGATGCACGGAGCGACTCTCCAGATGATCTCCCATGGCCTGCATGCCTCACGGCTTCCATTCTACGCCACACCCGGCAAACCATCAAGAACCGGCCGGCCTTGCCGCGCTTCTGCCCTCTGAGGGTGCACCCAAGATGCGTCAATGCCTGGGCTGCAGCCGGGTGTTTTGCTGGGCAGCAGCCCGGCCCTACCCCAGGACAAGAAAAGGTCCTGCGCCGGGCTCCTGCGAAGCGCAAAGCCCGGTTGCCAACAGGGCGCCCCCCGCTGGCTGCCTGGCTGCGAATCTGCTGACCGACCTTGGATGCCCCCCCTCTGAAGAAGCCTTGACAGCAACTCCCATCTGGGCTACACTGCGCGCGCCGGCGCGGCGGAGATCAAGGTGGCCCGCCTTCCCTGCGCCGGTCAGCACGGAAAAGAGGTAGCCTCCTTCATGGTCTGGGACGGTCTAACCTACTACCTGTTCCGCGCTGCAGGTGCACTCGCGCCGCACATACCGGCATCTGTCGGCTACCGCCTCGCAGGGCGGCTCGGTACCCTGGTCTACCGGGTGTCTCCGCTGCGCTGCCACGTAGAGGACAATATCTCGCACGTCCTCGGCGAGCCCTCGGGGTCGCCGCGCGTGAGAGAGATCGCCCGACGCATCTACGGCAACCAGGTCAAGAACTACTTCGACCTCCTGCGCGTGCCGGCTCTGGACGAGGAAGATATCCGCACCAGCGTGCGCACGCTGGTCGGTTTGGAGCACCTCGATGCAGCCCTCGCGCGCGGGCGTGGCGTCGTGCTCACGAGCGCCCACTTTGGCAACTTTGACCTCGCGGGCCAGATACTGGCGTTGCGTGGCTACCGGGTCATCGCCATCGCCGAGCATCTGCGGCCCGAGCGTCTGTTCGAATACGTCCGCCGGGCACGGGAGAGCCATGGCCTGTCCTTCATCCCGATCGATAGCTGGCTGCGCCCGGTCTTCCGTGCCTTGCACAGCAACGCGATCGTGGGCTCGGCCCTCGACCGCAACGTCACGGATGCAGGGCGCGTCGTCGATTTCCTGGGCCGGCCGGCTCGGGTGCCAGACGGGTATGCCAGGCTTGCCCTCCGCACCGGAGCAGGCCTCGTCGTAGCCTTCTGCCGACGCTCGCCAGACAACGCCTTTCACATCGTCGTCGAGCCCGAGATATTAATCGAGCATACCTCCGACCCGGAGCGCGACGTCGAGAATGCGGTACACAACGTGCTCTCCATCTTTGCCAGGTACGTGTCACGCTATCCCGATCAGTGGGTCTACTTTCAGCCGCTGTGGCTCCCGGATGGGAACGTCTCCTCGCCAGGGGGGCCACCAGCTCGGTGAGACCATTCCAAGTGGTTGAGGAGGCAACAAGTTGAGGATCGCGTTGGTCTCACCTTACGATTACCCCTATCCCGGCGGTGTGACGGAGCACATCGCTGCTCTCGACCGCGTGTTCCGCCAGTGGGGCCATGAAGTGTGGGTGCTCGCCACTTCCAGCAAGAACGAGGAAGAGCTCCACAGCAACGTCCTCAAGGTCGCAGGCGGAGTCTTTCCCCTGCCGTCGAGCGGGTCTGTGGCGCGAGTGTCCCTCTCGCCGCGGGCATACCGGCGGGTGAAGAGCATCCTCCGCGAGATGAGCTTTGAGGTTGTGCATCTGCACGAGCCACTCATGCCGCTGCTGCCCCTCGCCGTCCTCCGGCACTCGCACTCGCTCAACGTTGGGACGTTCCATGCCTACCGCGAGGACAGTCACCCCGGCTATGAGTACGGCCGACACCTCCTGCAGCCTTTCTTCGATCGGCTCGATGGCAGGATAGCCGTCTCCGAAGCCGCGCGGGACGCGATCTGGCGCTACTTCCCCGCAGACTATACGATCATCCCCAACGGGATAGACTACGAGTTCTACAGCCGTGACGTCGAGCCGCTTCCTGAGTACGGCGAGGGCCGGCCCACCATCCTCTTTTTCGGGCGCCTTGAGAAGCGCAAGGGCTTTGAGTACCTGCTGCGTGCCTTCGGGCGGGTGCGCAAACGCATCCCCAACGCCCAGCTCCTCGTAGCCGGGGCCTATAGCAGGGAGGACAGGGAGCCTTACGTGCTCGAAGCGCGCCGCGAGGGCATCCATGGTGTCCGCTTTCTCGGGTTCATTCCTCACGAGGAAAAGCCCCGCTGCTTTCGATCCTGCGACGTCTTCTGCGCGCCCTCAACCGGGTTCGAGAGCTTTGGCATCGTGCTCCTCGAGGCTATGGCGGCGGGCCGTCCGGTCGTGGCCTCCAACATCCCTGGCTATCGAAGCGTGTTGACGCACGGGCGGGAGGGACTCCTCGTGCAACCCGCAGACCCTGAGGGGCTTGCGGACGCGCTGATCCGCCTCCTCGAGAATCCGGCGGAGCGAGCGTGCATGGGCGCCTGCGGGCAGGAGACTGCACGGGGCCTCGCGTGGGACAGGGTCGCGCGCCGCGTCATGGACTACTATCTGCAACTGCTGGACGGAAAGGTACCCTGCAAAGATGCTCAGTGACCATTTGCGCCGCTACACGCGCTGGCTCGTCGAACCGATCGCACGTGCACTACACCGTCTCGGAGTCACCCCGAACGCACTCACGGTCATCGGATTCCTCCTGAGCCTGGTCAATGCCTGGCTGCTGGCCAGCGGTCGCCTCCGACTGGCAGGAGCGCTCATCCTGCTATTCTCAGCGCTGGATGCCTTTGACGGGGCGCTCGCTCGCGTCTCAGGGCAGGCCACACGCTTCGGGGCCTTCCTGGACTCGGTGCTCGATCGCTTCTCGGAGGGCGCCCTGTTCTTTGGGCTGCTCGTGTATTTCGCCCTCGCCGACAACCGCGAAGGGCTCTACCTCACGTACATTGCCCTTCTCGGCTCCCAGCTTGTCAGCTACACCCGGGCGCGCGCCGAAGGCCTCGGACTCCGTTGCCAGGAGGGCTGGTTCACCCGCGTCGAGCGCATCCTCGTGCTCGCCGCGGGCCTCCTCCTCGGCCTGCTACAGCCGGTGCTCTGGGTGCTGGCCATTCTCACCAACGTGACCGCCTTGCAGCGGATGGCGCTGGTCTACCGGCTCACGCGGAGCGATTCGCCTGGGGGCACCGGTACTGCCGCAGGCTAGTCCGGGCAGCCTCACCCGCATCCGGCGCTTGACACCTCTTCTACCCCATGCTACACTCGCCGCATGTCGACCGGTTTCCGCCTCCAGATGCCGCGAGAGAGCCGGCCTAGTGAGGAAACCTGCCGTGCACCCACGTGTACGCCCCTGGCGACTGCTGGCTTCGCTGGCAGCCGTGCTGGCCGTGATGGCACTCCCAGCCGCTGCCACCGGCTGCAGCGGACTCCCGCTGCTCGCCCCGGCAACGGCCACGCCCGCATCCACCCCAACCCCCACGCTGACCCCCACCGCCACCGGCACCCCCACGGCCACGCCGACGGCGACGGCGACACCAACCGCTACTGCGGCGCCGCTTTCCCTCTCGGTACGCCTCGAGCCAGAAGTCGTGCCACAGGGGGAGATCGGCACCCTGATCGTGGAGCCGAGCAGACCGGTGACCGTGTCGGCCACCCTCGCCGGAAAGCCCCTGCCGCTCTTTCACGATGGCGGGCGCTGGTATGGCCTGATCGGCATCTGGGCAGGCAGCAAGCCGACAACGTGGTCGCTCCTGGTGACGGCGGAAGACCCCCACAGCGGCCCGCCGGTCGTTGAGGAGCGATCTCTGCGGATCAGCTCGCGCACGTTCGAGATCGAGAGGGTCGACATGGAGAATTCGACCCTGGACCTCGTGCTCGACACAGAAGCCCTCGCCAGAGAGAACAGCCTGATCGCAGGAATTGTGTCGCAGCGCTCTCCCGAGCGACTGTGGCAGGGTCACTTCATACTGCCCGTGCAGGGCGAGGTGTCGTCGACCTATGGGATGTTGCGCAGCTACAACGGCGGCCCGCCGACCGACCAGCATGGCGGGCTCGATCTCGCTGCCGACGAGGGAGTCCCGGTAGCAGCCGCTAACGCCGGGCGTGTCGTCCTGTCACGTCCACTGAAGGTTCGGGGCAACATCGTCATCATTGACCATGGCTGGGGCCTGTTCACAGGCTACTATCACCTGAGCGCCCTCAAGGCCGAGGCCGGCCAGTACGTCCAGCAGGGTCAGACTATCGGCCTGGTCGGCTCGACGGGCTTTTCCACCGGCCCGCACCTGCACTGGGCCGTCTGGGTAGGTGGAAGCCTTGTCGACCCGGTCCGCCTCCTGGAGTGGCAGCTTCCAGACTAGAGGCGACCCGCCTCCGGGGCGCGCGGGAAGGAGGCACTATGTCCCGCGAAGAGCATCATCCTCTGGTCAAGCTGGCGAGACAGACCATAGAGACCTACGTCCGCGAGGGTCGCCAGATCACCCCTCCGACGGATCTGCCTCCCGAAGCCCGGCGCCGGGCGGGCGCATTTGTCTCACTCCACGCTCATGGCGAGCTGCGCGGGTGCATCGGGACCATCGAGCCCACACAGCCCAACGTGGCCCTCGAGGTCATCCACAATGCTATCATGGCCGCGACGCAGGACCCGCGCTTCCCGCCCGTGCGTCCCGCAGAGCTGGCTGACCTGGAGATCTCGGTCGACGTGTTGTCCCCTCCCGAGCCGGTCAACTCTCCCGACAAGCTCGACCCCAAGAAGTATGGGGTGATCGTGCAGAGCGGCTACCGGCGCGGCCTCCTTCTTCCCGATCTGGAGGGAATCGACACGGTAGACTGCCAGGTCGACATCGCCCGCCGGAAGGCCGGCATAGGGCCGGGCGAGCCGATCAGGCTCTATCGCTTCACAGTTGAGCGGTACCACTGAGGCAGCCGTGCCGCCCCTCGACTGACGGCACCCGAGGCAGCGCCGTGCTCCCTCGGGTGCTGTTCCCAGGAAAGCGCGGCCTACGCACCCGGCTCTAGAACCTGCACCGGGACCTTGCACTCATCCCGGAAGCGCTCAGCGTCCTGCCGGCTCCCCACGATGCCGCCCCAGTGCATGGGGACCGCCACGCCCGGCCGCATGGCGTTGGCCGCAGCCGCCGCCTCGCTCGCCGTCATGGTGTACTTGCCACCCACGGGCAGGAGCGCCACATCCACCTGCAGGGAGTCCATCTCGGGGATGTGATCGCTGTCACCGGCGTGGTAGATGCGCACCCCATTCACCGTGACGATATAGCCGACCCACCCGTTCTTCCTGGGATGGAAGGGCTTGTCCAGGTTGTAGGAAGGCACAGCCTCCACCGGGACGCCCTGCACGGTGATCTTGTCCCCGGGTTTGACCACGACCACGTCTCCGCCGAGCTTGGGGACACAGTCGGCAGTCGCAACCACCGTGGTGTTGGGGCCGCGGATCCGGCTCACGTCCTCTGGCGAGCAGTGATCGTGATGCTCATGAGTGATGAGGATAATGTCCGCCGGTACAGCGTCCTTCAGCTGCCACGGATCAATGTAGATGGTCTTGCCGTCGCCGATTCTGAAGGACGCGTGCCCCAGCCAGTGTACATTCTCCAGCATTGCCACCGCCTCCTCTGCTGTGGTAGTGGCCCGCACGCCGCCCGGCGGCGCAGAGGGCGGAGCCTGCGAGGCCAAACCTCCCCGAGGGCCGCCCCCCGAACAGGCCGCCGTGAGTGCCGTAGCGGCGACCATGGCCATAGGAAGAAGAGCTCGCAGGTGTAGCCGCTCGACCATCGCGCCTCCTCTGCGGCCATCGTACCACACCTGACCACCCTCGTCAAAGGTGCGGCCCATTGACGGTGTGCGCCCCCTGATCAGGTGTCGGACGGCGGGGGCGCGCAGCGCGTCCCCGTCTCCCGCCAGCCCATAGAGAACCGCCGCCTTTTTGCACTCCTGCGGCCCCTGTGGTAAGCTCAGGTCCTGCCATCTTGATACAGACGAGACGGACGCTATGGACACATCCCAACCTACCCCGATGCCCATGGGCGACCTCCTTGCCTCCCTGCCACCACCCTGGCCGGACAATCCTCTGCCCGATCCCAAGGGGCAGTTGCCGCGCCTCGATCGGAAGGTGGTCGTGCTGGATGACGACCCGACGGGCACCCAGACGGTGCACGCCGTCCCAATCCTCGCCGGGTGGACCGTCTCCGAGCTCGCCGAGGCCCTCCGCGAGCCGGGAACGACCTTCTACGTGCTGACCAACTCACGCAGCCTCCCCGAAGGCGAGGCGGTCGCCCTCGCGCAGGACATTGCCGGCAATCTAGCTGCCGCGTCGCGCCTCGCCGGGCGGGAGTTCGTCGTCGTGAGCCGCAGCGACTCCACCCTGCGCGGCCACTTTCCGGCAGAGGTGGATGCCGTCGCCGATGCCCTGGAATCCCGGCTCGGCATGCGTTTTGACGGCACCCTGATCGTGCCCTTTTTCCTCGAGGGCGGACGCTACACCATCGGCGACGTTCACTGGGTAGCGCAGGGAGACCAGCTTGTGCCCGCCGCGGACACCGAGTTCGCCCGTGATCCCGCCTTCCGGTACCATGAGTCGAACCTTCGCCGCTGGGTTGAGGAAAAGAGCGGTGGGGGCATCCCGGCTTCCCGTGTGCAGAGCATCACCCTGGAGATGCTCCGCTGCGCCGGGCCGGCCGCCGCGACCAAAGCGCTCCTCGAAGCACGAGACCGCGCCCCCATAGTGGTCAACGCAGCCGCTTACCGCGACCTGGAGGTGCTTGTTGCGGGCCTCCTCGACGCCGAGCGAGCAGGAAAGCACTTCCTATACCGCACGGCGGCGTCGTTTGTGCGCGTGAGAGGTCTGATCCCCGAACGAGGGCTCCTGTCGGCGGAGGAACTCTACCTTCCTCACGCAGACCGCGGCCCGGGCCTCGTGGTCGTAGGCTCTCACGTGCAGAGAAGCTCGGTGCAGCTGCGCGCCCTCCTCGAGCTCCCGCAGCTACAGGTGCTCGAGCTATCCGTACCGGAGGTGCTGGACGCCGCGCAGCGGGCGGAGGCCCTCACGAATCTGGCGAAGGCCGCGGCAGCAGGTCTGCGTGCGGGCCACGACGTGGTCATCGCCACGAGCCGCAGAGTCATCGCAGGCGCAGACCC
Organism: Anaerolineae bacterium; assembly: GCA_023511475.1. Taxonomy (GTDB): domain Bacteria; phylum Chloroflexota; class Anaerolineae; order SpSt-313; family SpSt-313; genus SpSt-313. The sequence continues at coordinate 16,118 of JAIMBM010000001.1, read as the reverse complement.
CGAGGACTCCCTCGCCATCGCCCGCGCCGTCTCTGCGGCTCTGTGCGAGGTCACCCGCCGTGTGCTCGACCACGCACGGCCCGCGTTCGTCGTAGCCAAAGGGGGCATTACCTCGAGCGACCTCGCAACCCGAGCGCTCGGCGTGCGCCGTGCCCTCGTGCTCGGGCAGGTCCAGCCCGGAGTCCCTGTATGGAGGCTGGGTGATGAGAGCAGCCTTCCGGGTGTGCCATACATCGTGTTCCCGGGCAACGTCGGCGGTCCCGAGACGCTGCGGCTAATCGTCGACCTGTGCCGCAGATAGGGTCCCGCATCCGACCGCAACACACAGGGGCACGGCGTTCCGTGCCCCTGTGTGCCAGTCTCCCATGTATGCCAGCGAGGGCAGAGCGGGTCACGATGGTGCGCCGGGCCTCTCGCGCCCTGAACCGTCCCGATCCAGCGGCCCGATGACCTCGAACTCGCCATCGCCTGCCGGCCGCGACACGCGCACAATCCTGACCAGCGACGGCTCGCCTTTCTCCGGGACGAGCCTTGCCAGCCCCGTGTGCAGCGGGCAGAGCTCCTCCTGCAGAGAGAACTCGCCGGTGACTATCTCAAAGCCGTCGATGGCCACATCCCGCCGGAGCCTGTAGCCCACGCGCGCAATGGCATGCCCGCCCTCCTCATTGAGAATCATCCCGACGAGCGCTTCCTCTCCCAGCATCGCTAGAACCCCTCAAGGCGGCTGAGGTCGGCTATTCCCTTTGGCAGCGCCGAGATACCCTGCAGCAGGGCCAAGCGATTCGCGCGCACGTCCGGGTCCTCGGTCATCACCAGAATCCTGTCAAAGAACCGCGTTATGGGATCGACCAGCTCCCGCAGGGCGCGGACGAGCACCGCGACCTCTGGCCGCGCCGAGACCATCTCTGCAGCCTTCCGGTAGGCCTCATACAGTGCCCTCTCCTCCGGCTCGGTGAAGCGCCGTGGCTGCATCTCATACCGGGTCTCGAGGTCACGCGTGATCCGCACAGCACGTGCATAGGCCACCAGAATGCGGCCCCAATCTTCCTCCCGTACCGCCTCCTGCAGGGCTCTGGCCGAGCGCACCGCCCTGAGGGGGTCATCCCCTTGCTCGGCCAGGACGGCGTCGACAACGTCGTAGCGCAGCCCTTCATCCAGCAGGAAGCCCCGCAGCCGCTGCTGCAAGAAGGACAAGACCTCCCCGCGCACCTCTGGCCCCACAGTCACCGGTTGTACGCTCGCTGCAGCATCCACGGCCCCACACAGAGAGAGCGACACCTCTCGACCCAGCAGAATCTGCACAATGCCCAGCGCAGCCCGCCGGAGCGCGTAGGGATCCGACGATCCGGTAGGCGCCAACCCCACGGCAAAGAGCCCCACAAGGCTGTCGAACCTGTCCGCCAGGGCGAGGACCATCCCCGGACCGCTCCCGGGCAGCCGGTCGCCAAGCCCCCGAGGCAGGTAGTGCTCCTCGATGGCCCGGGCCACGGGCTCCAGCTCCCCCGAGTGCCGGGCATAGTGCCCGCCCATCACCCCCTGGAGGGAGGTATGCTCAACGACCATCTTGCTCGCGAGGTCTGCCTTGCACAGAAAAGCCGCCCTCTGCGCTGCGACCATCTCCGCAGCGCTCAGACCCACAAGCCGCGCAAGGACGGGCACGAGCCGCTCCAGACGGTGAGTCTTGTCGAGCATGGACCCGAGGTCCGTCTGGAAGGTAAGCGTCTCGAGACGCGGGACAAAGTCGGCCAGAGACTGCGAACGGTCGGACCGGTAGAAGTAAGCCGCATCCGCGTACCTGGCGCGCAGTACATCCTCGTTGCCGTGTCGCACAGCGGCCCAGTCCAGCTCGGCGCCGTTGGCGACCGCCAGAAAGGCGGGCAGCAGGTGCCCACCATCCGCGACCGGAAAGTATCGCTGATGCTCCTTCATCACTGAGATGAGCACCGGCTCCGGAAGATGCAGGTACTCCTCGGCAAAGCTGCCTCGCAACACTGTGGGCCACTCGACCATGTTGGCCACCTCGGCGAGCAGGTCGGCGTCCTCCACCATCTGGCCGCCGACCTCCCCAGCCAGCTGCCGCCCCTGCTCGAGGATGGCCGCCTGCCGCTCCTCGGAGCTCAGCATGATGCCCTGTTCGCGCATGATCCCCTCGTAGGCCTCTGCCGAGGGTATCGCTACCTCCGGCGACCCCGCCGCTCGGATGCCCCGGGACACCCTGCCCGAGGTCACACCGGCAAAGGTGCACGGCACGGTCGCCTCCCCGAGCATCGCCACCAACCAGCGGATCGGCCGGGAGAAGGCAACACCCGTCCCGTTCCAGCGCATCGTCAGCGGAAAACGCAGCTGGCCGAGCAACTGCGCGACCGCCGGCCCGAGGACCTCCGTCGCCGGCAGTCCGTGCTCGGTGTGCACTGCAACCACGTACTCCCGCCCCTCGAAGCGGCGCACCTGCAGTGCCTCAACCGGGACCCCATTGTTGCGCGCAAAGCCCAGCGCGGCCTGCGTAGGCCGCCCCTGCTCATCGAAGGCGACCCTCGCGGGAGGCCCCTTGATGACCCGCTCGCTATCCGGCTGCAACGGAGCAACGTCCGACACGCTGACCACCAGGCGGCGCGGCGTGCCCATGACTCGCACCTCTCCATGCTCCAGGCGCGTGTCTCTGAGGACCTCCGGGACCATCTTCCTGAGCTGGTCAATCGCCAACGCAAGGTCCCCTGCCGGCAACTCTTCCGTGCCGACCTCCAGCAGGAAGGTGCGAGGCTCCTTCGGAGCCTGGGCCCCCACTGCCTCCTGCACCGGTTGCAGCCGCGCTCCCCCGAAACCGCGCGCCGCCAGCGGATAGCCCATTTCGGCCCGCTGCGCCAGGAACGTCTGCGCCACCTCCTGAGCCAGGTCGCGCATGCGCGCGAAAAAGCTTGCGCGCTCGGTCACGCCAACGGCGCCGCGCGCATCCAGCACGTTGAACACGTGCGAGCAGAGGAGCACATAGTCATAGGCGGGGAGAACCAGGCCCGAGTCCAGTGCGTTCCGCGCCTCGGCCTCGAAGAGGTCATACATCTCCCGCAGCCGCGCGATGCTGGCCGCTTCAAAGTTGTATCGACATTGCTCCACCTCGCCACGGAAGAGCACATCGCCATAGGTGACCCCATCGAGCCACTGGATATCCTGAAAGACCGGCACATCCTGCAGCGCCATGACGATGCGCTCAAGCCCGTAGGTGATCTCCACCGAGACAGGGGAAAGGTCAACGCCACCGGCCTGCTGGAAGTAGGTGTACTGCGTGATCTCCTGCCCGTTGAGCCAGACTTCCCACCCCAGGCCCCAGGCGCCGAGGGCCGGCTGCTGCCAGTTGTCCTCGACAAACCGGATGTCGTGGCGGGCCGGGTCTATTCCCAGGGCACGAAGGCTATCCAGATACAGCTCCAGCGGATTGCCCGGGTCGGGCTTCAGAATCACCTGGAACTGGTAGTACTGCCCCCAGCGGTTCGGGTTCTCACCGTACCGCCCGTCCGCCGGCCGCACAGAAGGCTCGACGTAGGCAACCCGCCACGGCTCGGGTCCCAGCACACGCAGGAATGTGCCCGGATTCATCGTTCCCGCGCCGACTTTGACGTTGTGCGGCTGCCAGATGATGCAGCCCTGCTCCGCCCAGTATTGCTGCAGGCGCATGATAGCTTCTTGAAAGTTCATCGGACGGTCACTCCCTCCGCGACCGGTTCAGCCGGCCTGGTCCGGCCGCAAGAATGCACGACAATCTACTACCGTCCCCGGGCTCAGTCAAGTGCTCGCAGTGCCACCGCACACGCGGCCGAGAAAGCCCAGGGTCTTGAGGTTGCGCTCGATGATCCACACCAGGTAGCGCTGAAGCGCCATCTGCAGCTCGCGGTCCGTCTCCGGTCGCAGCCGCAGGCGCGAGATCGCACCCGGGTCGCTCCCCTGCAGGTAGCGCAGCACCTTGAAGGCGTTGAGAGATAGCCTCAGAAGCCCCGGGGCGCCCTCACCACACCGCGGGCAACGGACGCCTCCCTCAGAGGGGCTAAAGTACACGGCTGTCGGCTCGTGCTTCGCCCCGCACGTCACACACCGCTGCAGTTCCGGCCGGTAGCCTGCGCAGTCCAGCAGATGCAACTCAAAGAAGCGCATGAGCAGCACCGGCTGGTCATCCGACGAGAGGCGTCGGAGCGTCTCAGCCACAAGCGCGTACAGAGCCTGACTCTCGCCCCCTTCTTCGGCCAGGGCATCCACAAGCTCAGCCATGTAGAAGGCGTACCCCATGCGACCCAGGTCGCTCCGCAGACCCGGGTAGACCTCAATCGCCTCCGCCTGTGTGACAATGTCCAGGTCGCGGCCTCGGGCGAGCAGGAATTGGGTGCGCATGAAGGGCTCAACATGGCCTGCCTTGCGGCTCGGGAGCTTGCGCACTCCCTTGGCAAGCACGCGAAGCTTGCCGAACTCGGGCGTGATAAGGACCAGAAGCCGGTCCGCCTCCCCAAAGTCGCTGCGCTTGAGGACGATCCCCTCAGTTCGATACAGCCGTTCTCTATCCGGCATGGCCTTCCTCAACAACAAAGCCAGCCGCGCGGCTGGCTCGACACGCCCAGGCCCCTGCGGCCCAACGGCTCAGGACTCGCCGCCGTACTCCGCCCACGTCCCCCTGCGCTGCCTGTAGCATGCCAGGAGCGCCTCCGCCTCCTCTGGAGCCAGCTCGCGCACACCACCGAGCTGCCGCGCCCCAAGCAGCACCAGAGCGGCGTGCTCCACTTTCTCGAGCTTGAGGTACGCCTCGAACGCACTCCGCCCGACGGTCAGAGTGCCATGATGGTCGAGCAGCAGGGCGTCGTGGCCGCGGATCAACTCCCTGACCACGACCGCGCCTTCCGCACTCGACGGCCTCGCGTAGTGCGCCGTCGGAACCCCGCCGAGGGTTACCAGCACCTCCGGCAGGATGGGCTGCATCAGCGACACTCCCGCCACCGTACAGGCAGTCGCCACCGGCGGATGTGCGTGCACCACCGCCAGGACGTCCGGGCGCTCACGATACACCGCGCAGTGCATCCGCAGCTCCGACGAGGGCCACAATCCAACTGCCGACGGCCCCCGTGAGGCTAACACTCCACTGAGGTCCGTGAGGACGAGTTGATCCTCCCGCAGGAAGCCCTTGCTCAGCCCCGAGGGCGTCGCGACGAGCCGGTCGGGTCCCAGCCGCACCGACACATTCCCGTCGGTAGCGGCCACATACCCCCGCTCCCACAGCAATCTGCACACGCGCACGATCTCCGCACGCGCCTGCGCCTCCGTCGGCCACAGCTCGCAGGACCCTGGCTGCGTCACCCGTGTCCTCCCCAATCGGATCCGGCGCCGCCGCGCACGCCCGCGACCCCAGTATACCTGCGCCTGGGGCAGAGTGCAACCAATCGATATGCCCATCTGAGCGACGTTGGGCCTCGCGTGGCGAGCTGTGCGGGGCCTCTCCCCGCGCTACACCATCCCCTGCAGAATCTGGATACTGGCGCTCGTCCCGAGGCGGTCAGCACCCGCGTCGAGCATCTCCCGGGCAGCGGCATAGGTGCGTATGCCCCCAGCAGCTTTCACACCGATCTGCGGCCCAACTGTTGCCCGCATGAGCGCCACATCGGCAGCCGTCGCGCCGCCTGGTCCAAAGCCCGTCGAGGTCTTGACAAAGTCGGCCCCTGCGCTGACGGCGCGCCGGCACGCCTCGATCTTTTCCGCATCGGTGAGAAAGCCGGTCTCGAGAATCACCTTCAACAACGCCCCTGTGGCGTGACAGACCTCCACAACGGCACGGATATCCTCCTCGACCGCATCCAGGTCCCCGGCCTTGAGCGCGCCGATGTTCAGCACCATGTCTATCTCGCGCGCCCCGTCGAGGATCGCCCGCTGCGCCTCGTAGGCCTTGACCAGGCGCGTGTTGGCACCCAGCGGGAACCCCGCAACCGTGCTAACGCGCACTCCGGACCCCTCGAGCAGCCTGGCAGCCAGCGGAACATAGCACGGGTTGACACAGACCGAAGCGAACCCGTACATCCGCGCCTCAGAGCAGAGGCTCCGAACCTGCTCCGGCGTGGCGTCGGCTTTCAGAAGGGTATGGTCGATCACCGCTGCCAGCCTTTTCTGCTCATCGGTCAGACGCTCTGCCATCGCCATGCCTGCCCCTCCTCTCCACTCCGGTACTCATACCCAGACCGGCGCCCGGCTGCCGCCTCAGCCAAGGCTCGGCAGGAAGATACGGAGCACCGCCCGATACGCCTGGTTGATGGCCAGCAGGTCACCGCTCCAGCCGCCGAGGGCATAGACCGTCGTGCCCAGCGAGTTCTCTACTGCCGCCACGCCCAGAGTCCGCCACCGCCCGAGGACGGGGCTCGGGAAGGGCCGCCAGAGGTCCCCCGCCACGTCATAGCTCTCGTTGTAAGCCAGGTTGCCGTTCCAGCCACCGCCAACGGCATAAAGGCGCGTCCCTGCCACGACAAGGCCAAGCCCGCCCCTCGCCTGAGACATCGCTGCCACCGTCCGCCAGGGCGACTCGCCGCTCCCCTCAAGCCCGGGATCGTAGACCTCACACGTCGCGAGTTCGCTGACTCCGTCGTATCCGCCCACCACATAGATACGCCCATCGTAGCTCGCCGCTGCTGCAAAGCCCCGCGCCCTCCCCAGCGGCGTACCATCGCTCCAGGCATCCTCCTCAGGGTCGTAGATCAGCACATCGGCAACATACCTGCTCCCGTCCCACCCCCCAAAGAGGTAGAGACGCCCTCCGGTCGCCGCCAGCGCGTAGCCACAGCGAGGAGCCGGCAAGGGGCACGCGGTTCGCCACGAGTCGCTCTCCGGGGCGTAGACCTCCAACCCGGCCACCACCCGGCCGTCGCGGTCATAGCCCCCGGGCACATAAACCTCATCGCCAATCACCGCCGCGGCGACATTGGCCACCGCCGTCGGCTTGCGCGCACCGACGTGCCAGGTATCCTCCGAAGGCTCATAGATGTCAACAGAGTCGGTCGTGCCCGCGCGCGTCTCGCCGGCGATCACATAGATGCGTTGACCCAAGGCTGCACAGCCGAACCGGCCCCGTGCCTCCGGCAGAGGAGCCCGGGCGGACCAGCGCTGCACAGTGCCCGGGTCGGCTGGCACACCCGCGGGCGCCCGGTCGCTCAGGGCGTCCTCTTGCGAGGAAAGGCGCGATGCGGGCGCAGACCAGAAGGCCAGCGATAGCGCACCGCCCAACGCTGCCACCAGAAACCCGCGGCGCCCCCATGAGAGGGGCGGACGTCGTCCAGTCCGATCGAGAGCCCCTGCCGGCGCGGCGCCGGGCACCTCCACCCAACCCCTCTGGATGGCGACAACGGTCGCCTCCGTGCGCGACTGGACGCCGATCTTGGCAAAGATGTTGCGGAGGTGAACCTTGACCGTATGGGGGCTGATCATCAGGCGCAGAGCGATCTCGTTGTTGGTCACTCCTGTCGCAACAAGCCGGAGGATCTCCAACTCCCGCTCGCTGAGCATTTCCTCCGTCGCGTCTCCCACGCCAACCTCCGACCTAGCCCACAACCGGTCGCCATTCTACCACGGCGGAAGAGGAGGAGCAAGGGCATAACCCCATCCCGGGCACCGTCTCCGTGCCGGACCCGGCGGCCTCGCGCAACGGCCGGACGCGATAGAGCCTCCCGCTCAGCTGCTCCCGGTCACCGTAGAGCGGCACGGTCAGCTTCCGAACTGGCTCAAGCCGCCCCTCGGCCATCAGGGACACGACGAGTGCCGCATGCTCGTTCCCATCGTCGATGATGTACACTGGCCTTCCCGCCCGCTCCATAGCCCGCAAGAAGGTCTCGAGCTCCCCTCGCGACCAATCGCCCGGCCGAAAGGACTCCCGGCCTGCATAGAGCTCGACCGGGCCGCTGTTGAGGCTCGTGCCGATGACCGCGTCCTCCTCAGTGACCTCCCCGAGCAGGGCAAACGCGCGCCGCTCCTCAGCCGAGAGGTACCCAAAGGTTTGCTCGCAGTCGCGCAGTGGCCATTCCAGCATGATCCCCACTCGGAGGGTCAGCGCCAGGGCCACCGCCAGGGCGGCGCACCCTGGAGCCCAGCTCGGCTGCGGGTTGGCACGAAGCCAGGCGAGGAACGCTACCCCACCGTAGGCCGCAAACAGTGCCAGGGGTGGCACCACCGCGAGGAGGTCCCGCCAGCGTAGCGGGCCATAGAGGAACTGGGGTCCGGCATTCAGCAGAACCCAAAGGCCCAGGACCGCCGCTCCCCTGCGGTTCTCCTTCCATAGGCGCCACGCGCCGTACCCCAACAGCGGCACGAGCAGGCCAAACTCCGCCCGCCCCCCGGCTGCCACGGCCATCCTCAGCGCATTCGCCCACCAGTAGCGCACCCCGATGAGGCAGAGCTCCGGAGACTCCGGCCGCCACGGGCTGCCAAAGGCGGCTGCGTGGTACCAGAGGTCGGGCAGCGCCATGAGACACGCCCCCGCCGCCGCAGCAGCGAGAAGCCTGAGCGTCCTCCTGAGCGTCCCTTTCCACCAGAGGGCGACCGCCAGCGCCGGCGCCAGGAAGACCTGCGTATGGCGGATGTCGTAGGCCACGCCCAGTGCCATCCCCGCAAGCAGCGCCTCAGGCCACGACGCCCTCCTCCCGGCGCGAAGCGCCAGCCACACGGCCAGTACGGTGAACAGCTGCGCGGGCACGTCCGCCATCGGCACGAGCAGCTGCAGCACCTGCTCCTGCGATGTAGCCAGGATCAGTGCCCCGAGCGCCAGCCCCAGCCAGCGGCTCTGTGCGCGCTGCTCGGGCCAGACCTCCCGGACCAGGCCTGCCAGAGCGAGGAGCACAAGGAGCCCCGCCAATGGTGCCCACACGTACAGACCGATCTCGCCAAGGAAGAGGTACCCCACGGCGAGGAGCGCCGGCCAGCCCACAGGCCACACCGTCGCCGAGGTCCCGCCATCTCCCGGGGGATAGTACCCCACGTGCACAATCGGCCACCAGGGGATCCCCAGCTCACTCACTGCCGGGAAAAGCGTGAACACATGCCGGGGATCGCCGTGCCGGGCGATATCCACGGCCATCTGCGCGTAGCAGAAGGGGTCGCTGCCGGTCACCCCATGGGTGCGTCCACCCAGGTACTCAGCCAGCGCCCACACCGCAGTGAAAGCCAGCAGCAGGAGCGGCGCCGGGCGGACCACTCTCCCCGCCACCCTGTGCGGCCAGAAGCGCTCGGCCTGTATCAGCAGCGTATAGCCCGCGGCAGCCACGCAGCAGACACGCAGCAGCGTGTACCCCTCGGCCGCTGGCAGCAGATGCAGCCCCAGCAGGAGCCCCGCTCCGTATGGCACGACCAGCGGCGTCAAGACCGTTGCGTCGACACCCCGGCGGCGCCAGAGCGCGCTCAGCTGTGGCAGGAGCAGGGCCACCGACGACGCCAGGCCGAGCGGCACAGCCTGCTCATAGCTCCTGCCCGAGATGCGCCAGAGATAGGCCAGGCCCACTCCGTGCCCCAGAACCAACGCTGCCTGCGCCCCCGCGCCACCGATCGCACTCTGGTCGGAATCATACCAGAGCGTCCCCTGCATAAGCGCCCTCAGCGCCCCGACCGGGCCGGTGCGCCAGGCCTGCACTGCCAGGGCCACCAGCACCGCCGGCCACGCCACGAAGAGCAAGAGCTTGGCCAACTTGCTCCTTCAGCAGGTCAGAAGTCGCGTAAACTCGTCCTGGTCAAAGCGTGGCAGCGACGTCTCCACGCCGTTATCAACCAGCCGCAGTCCTTCGCCGCGGGGCACCGCGGCACCGATCTCAGCCCACCGAATGCCTTCCCGCTCATAGGCCGCTCCCAGGGCAGGCACGCTACACGCGTCAACGGCCACCAACAGCGATCCCGAGGCGATCAAACCGAGCGGGTCCAGCCCCAGCTCCTCGCACAGACGCCCGCAGGCGGGCAGGACCGGAATCCGGTCCCGGTACACGCGCAGGCCCACACCCGAAGCCCACGCGAGCTCGTGCAGGCCGGTCGCCAGACCTCCCTCCGTTGGATCATGCATGGCATGGACGTCTGCGTGCTCGATCGCAAGGCGGGCCGCCCGCACCACACTGATGCCCGGCTCATCCAGGTAGTGCCGCGCCTCGGCAAGAGTAGCCTCCTCGATGCCCAGAGACCGGAGCGCTTCCCCGCACTCCCTGGCAATCAGCGCCGCCCCCTCTACCGCGATTGCGCCGGCCAGGACGATGGCGTCGCCGACGCGCGCCCCGCTGCTCCTCACCAGTCTGTCGCGGCTCGCCTCGCCCAGCATGTGCCCGACGACGATCGGCCGGTCGAGGCCATAGGTGACCTCGGTGTGCCCACCAATCACCGAGATGCCCAGGCCCTCACAGGCCGCGCCAACCTGCGCCATGATGCCCTGGGCATCGGCAAAGCTGGCCTTGCCCTCCGGCAAGAGCAGGGTGACGAGCATCCACCGCGGAGCCGCGCCGGTCGTCGCCACGTCGTTGGCGTTCACGTGCACGGCATACCAGCCGATGCGATCGGTAGCAAAGGTGATGGGGTCACTCTTGGCCACCAGAAGGCGGTCGCCCATATCGACGACCGCCGCGTCCTCGCCCACACCCGCTCCCGCGACCACCCGCAGGTCGCGTATCGGGCACTGCTTCAGCAGCTCGGCAAGCATCTCCAGGGGCAGTTTTCCAGTAGGCAGCCGGTGCACGGCCATGTGTGCCTCACCTGCGCATCAACGATCGGGAAAGGGGACATTGACGGGAGAGGAATATGCCATGGGAGGCTTGCGATGTCAATGGCGATAGACAGGGTTCCTACAGGTCAAACACGGGCCCATCGCGGCAGACGAGGAGGCCGTCGCCCCGGTCACAAGAGCCACACACGCCGATCCCGCAGCGCATATAGGCCTCATAGCTTGCCTCGCCGGGGACCCCATACTCCCGGCACAGCGCCGCGACCCGCTCGAGCATCGGCACCGGACCGCAGGCGTACACGCGGTCGCACCCTCCATTGGCCAGCAGGCGCTCTGCGACCGACACAACGAGCCCCCGCTCCCCTGCGCTGCCGTCTTCTGTAGTGATCCACAGGCGCGCTGCGGCCGCCTGGTACCGCTCCACCAGAAGCAGCTCGCCGGCGGAGCGCGCCCCGAGGGCCACCGTCACCTCACGGCCCGCCGCGGCAAGCCGGCTCGCGAGGAAGGCGAGCGGAGCAGCCCCGCTGCCACCCGCCACCAGGAGCGGTCGCTGCCCATCCAACGAGAAGCCCCGGCCCAGAGGCCCCCGCACATACAGTGGGTCGCCGGGCTGCAGCTGCTGGAGTCGGCCGGTAACTGGTCCGACCGGGACCACGGCCAGCGTCAGGGGATTGTCCGCGACCAGGCTGAAGGGCTTTTCGTCCGCCCGCGGTACCCAGAGCATGACGAACTGGCCAGGCCGTGCAGAAAGCCGGATGTCTGAGACGATCGTCACACCCCGATGGCCGGCTGGCTCGACCCGGACCACCCTTCCGGCACGATGTGGGCTAGGCGCCATGGGCCAGCCCCCTCATCTCCGACACGCAGCCAAAGCCCTGCTCCTGCATGAAGGCCCGTATTTCCGCGGCCATGGCTTCGAGCACGCCCATCCCCCGCTGGTAGAACGCCGAGCCCACGCCCACCGCGGTCGCACCGGCCATGATCATCTCCACCGCATCCTCACCCGTCGTTACGCCCCCCATACCAATGATGGGCACGGCCACCGCCCGGCTCAGGTCGTAGACGCACCGCACCGCTACCGGCCGAACGGCCGGCCCGGAGAGCCCGCCCACCCGGTTCGCCAGCACCGGCGTCCTCGCCCGGATGTCGATGAGCATTCCCGGGCCGAGGGTGTTGATCGCGGCCAGCGCGTCCGCGCCCGCGTCCACTACCGCTCTGCCAACCGCGCAGATATCGGCCACGTTCGGCGAGAGCTTGACGATCACCGGCCGGCGCGTTGCCGCCCGAACCGCAGCCGTCGCCCGCGCCGCCTGCACGGGATCGGCGGCGAAGGGCAGGCCGAGCTCTTCCGCGACGTTCGGACACGAGATATTCACCTCGTAAAAGTCGGGCTCCGCCTCCTCGAGGATGCGCACTACCTCCCCGAACCCGCCTGCCTCCTCGGCAAACACGCTGGCGATCAGCGGCACACCGAGAGGAGCGAGCCGGCGCCGGGTGTCGGCAAGGATGGCCACCATCGCCGCCGCCCCGGGGTTTGCCAGCCCGACGGCATTGATGAGCCCGCCCTCCCAGGGCAGAACCGTCGGGTTAGGGTGTCCCCGCCGCGGCCGCACGCTGCACGACTTGGCCGTCACCGCACCCGCCCCCCTCCGTGCGACCCGCTCAAGGAGGGCCGCCGTAGTCCCCAGCACGCCGGCGGCAAGAACGAAAGGGGTGCGGAGGCGGACGCCGCACAGCTCGACCGAGAGACCCACATCCCTCAAGGCTTCTGGCCCTCCAGAAACGCCGTCACCCGGTCGCGGTCAGCATCTGAGATGCGGCCCAGGCGTGCGAGCACCTCCACAATCCGGCGCAGAGTCAGAAGCGCATGCACGCGATATCCCTCCGCCTCCAGCGCCTCCCGTCCACCCTGACCACGGTCGACGAGGACCACAATGTCCCGCGCCACAAGCCCACTCTCCTCGAGCGGGCGGATCGCCTCCAGCTTGCTCGCGCCGGTCGTGATCACGTCATCGAGCACCACGACCCTTTCCCCCGGGTTCCAGGTGCCCTCGATCCGCCGCGCGGTTCCATACTGCTTGGCTTCCAGACGCGGATACACCAGCGGCCTGTCCGCGAGCAGCGCCACGGCGGTCCCGATCGGCAGTGCAGCATAGGGGATGGCTGCCAGGCGGTCGTAGCCGAGGCCCTCAAGCAGGCCGATATACGCCCGCGCCACCTGCCACAGCACGTCTGGGCTCGACACCAGCACGCGCAGGTCCAGATAGATCGGCGAGCGCTGCCCCGAGTGCAGCATAAAGTCGCCAAGGCGGACACAGCCAGCCTCATGAAGGGCGACGATCAGGGCGTCCTCCGGAATCACCTCGTGCTGCGGCCTGCCCAGGGTTGCGGCTCGCGCCGCCGCCATGGCGTCCCGCAGCGCACGCGCCGCGCCGCCGAAATCCTCCGCCCCGATCACTGACCGCGAAGCGCTGATAATGAGGCCACCCCCGTCCGCCCGCAGGCCGGCCGCGACGGCACGCTCGACCTCGCCCCCCTGTGCCCCGACACCCGGAACCAGGAAGGGCAGACCAACCGCCATCGACCTGACCTCCCTGAGCGCCTCCGGATAGGTCGCGCCGACCACCAGCCCGAGGTTGCCCGCGGTGTTCAGGCGAGCGACCATCTCGGCCAGGGCCAGGTAAAGCGGCCTGCCCTCCGTTCGTCGCTCCTGGAGGTCGCGGGCTCCTGGATTTGACGTGTGGCACAGCACATACACGCCTTTGTCAGCGTAGCGGGCAAAGGCGCCGATGGCGTCATGGCCCAGGTACGGGTTCACCGTGACGGCATCCGCCTCCCACACCTCAAAGGCGGCGCGAGCGTACGCCTCCGCACTGTGGGCAACGTCCGCACGTTTGGCGTCCAGGATAACCGGCGTCCCATGGGCGTGCGCACAGTCGATCGTTCGCCTCAGCACCTCTAGCCCCGCTGCGCCCTCCGCCTCATAGAACGCCATGTTGGGCTTGTAGGCGCAGACGTATGCGGCCGTGGCCTCGATGACAGCACGGTTCCACGCCCACAGCGGCTCCGACTCGCGGGCAAAGGCCTCCGGCATGATCCGCCGATCAGGGTCCAGGCCAACACAGAGGAGGCTCCCTCGTCTCCTCGACACTTCCTCGAGCACTGTGAAGAACGCCATGGCCCCTCACGCCCGCCCCAGCACGGCCGCCAGCAGCGCCATGCGGATGTACATCCCGTTCGCCATCTGCCGGAAATAGGCTGCGCGCGGGTCCCTATCCACCTCGTAGCTGATCTCATTGACGCGAGGCAGCGGGTGCATGACGATCATGCGCTCCTTTGCCCGCTTGAGGAGTTCGGGCGTGATAACGTAGCAGTCCTTCACCTTCTCGTACAGGGACTCGTCCTCGAACCGCTCCCGCTGCACACGGGTCACGTAGAGCACGTCCACATCCGCCACGACTTTGGCGACGTCCTCATGCTCACTGAACGGCAGCCCTTTCGCCTGCACCTCGTCGACCAACTCCCGCGGGAGCCGCAGCACCTCCGGAGACACAAACAGCAACTCGACGTTGAAGAGCGACAGGAGCCTTGTGAGCGAGTGCACGGTGCGCCCGTACTTCAGGTCGCCCACCATCGCTACCTTCAGACCGTCGATCCGGCCGATCTCCTCCTGGATCGTAAACAGGTCGAGCAGAGCCTGGGTCGGATGCTCGCCCGTGCCGTCGCCAGCATTGATGACGGGTTTGGAGGCATAGTCCGCCGCAATCTGCGCCGATCCGACTTCGGGATGGCGCAGCACGATGATGTCCGCGTAGCACTCCAGCGTCCGCACCGTGTCGGGCAGGGACTCGCCTTTAGTCACGGAGGAGTAGCGGACCTCGTTGATCGGAATCACGCTGCCACCGAGCCGCTGCATGGCCGCCATGAAGGACGAACTCGTGCGCGTCGAGGGCTCGTAGAAGAGGTTGGCAAGCACCCGACCCCGCAGCAGATCAGCGGACCCGATCTGCTGGACCATGTGTCGCATCTCCTCGGCCACGCCAAAGATATAGTCCAGCTTGACCCGGTCGAACTGGCGAACCGAGATGATATCCTGCTGGTAGAACCCGTTGTTAGTGTTCGCCATCAGTTGAGCGAAAATCGGTGCCCTGACCATAGCCATGCTCTCCCTCCTTGCCAGCCTGTCCAGTTGTCCGGCGCCCCGGGCAGTGCCTACCCAGGTCGAAGCTGGCGCCCGAACCCGGGCCCGCCCAGGACGTGACCATCCTCAAACACCGTGCGGCCGCGCAGCACTACCCGCCGCACCCGTGCATTCACCCGCCGCCCCTCGAAAGGCGTCCACCCGCATCGGGTGTGCAGGTTGGCCGCCCGTATCTCGAAGGGTCCACCGATCTCGATCTCGACCGTCGCCTCTGGGGCGCGCACCCCATACACCCGTTGCGGCCCCTCACGCAGGAGCTCGACGAGCCGGTCCGCGCTCAGGCGGCCCTCGTGGACCGCAGTGACCAGGAGCGGGAGCATCGTCTCCACACCCGGCACGCCGGGAGGCGGCTGGGCACTCTGCTTCTCGGCGAGGGTGTGCGGCGCGTGATCCGAGGCCACGAGATCCACTACACCCAGGTTACGCCACAGCGCATCCACGTCCTCGGCCCCGGCAAGCGGTGGCTTCATCTGCCCGAGCGCGCCCAGGGCCCCGGCGTCCTCGCGCGTCAGGTACAGGTGATGCGGCGCCACCTCGCAGGTCACCGCCACGCCGCGCTCCTTGGCTGCCCGCACCAGCGTGATCTCATCCGCGCGCGCCACGTGGCACAGGTGCACGCGCCTGCCCATGAGCTCCGCCAGCAGGATCGGGACCGCCATGCTCATGCCCTCGGCATGCACCGCAATGGGCCTCGCAGCCGGCCAGCTCCTGAAGATCGCGAGGAGTGCCCCCAACGACTCGAGTCGGAGCGGCCCGAAGGTCGGGGTGAGGTACAACTTGAGGCCGACAGCCTCCGCGGCATCCTCGGGGCGGGGGAGTGCCTGCTCGCCGGCCCCCAGGAAAAGCCCATAGTCGCAGCACGCCCGCTCCTCGAACAGCCTGCGTTTCCGTTCGAGTTGTTGGCCGTCGGTCGCCGGCGGCACCAGGAGATTCTCCTGCTCGAGCCGGCGCCGGGCGCCGGCCAGTGTCAGCCCGTCCGTGAAGACGAGCGCCTTGATGCGCAGCGCCAGCTCCACGTCGCGACGCCGATACACGCGAGGGGCCCCGGCCGCCTTCGCCACGCCGAGGTTCTTGAACTCGTTCTCCCACGTGCGCAGGACGTAGGGCTGGATGCCCAGCAGCTCGCAGACCTCGGAGGCCTTGAACGACGGGCGATCGGGAATGACAGCAGCGGACCTGTCGCTCATCGCGGGAGTCCCACTATAGCACGCAGCAGGAACG